>NZ_JBANBA010000200.1:0-7114 GCF_059803475.1 Bradyrhizobium sp. UFLA05-89
TGTTTGTGGCAACCACAGCAATCTGATCGTGTGGCCGGCTGTCAAACAGTCCTTTCGCATAAAGACGGAGCTCGTAGTACTGACTGACCCTGTTTAAGTCAGGCGGCGCGTACATCACAGAAAATCCGCCATAGATCCCGCGAGCAGCCGAGTCTTGGGCATCAGACTGCCAGAGTTGCCTGTCCGCCGCGACGTAATAAACGCTATTTGCGTTAGCTCTCGGTTGCGTCGGATACTGCAAGTCTTTGTAGCTGCTATTGTTGAAACCGGCACCTGCCCGCAACCAAGTCTCGGGCGAACCCGGCACGGCTCGGTTCTTGTAACCGGTTTCGTCAAGTAGAAGAACGCCCGCGTTGGTCGTGTCCCAATTTAGGCCGGTCGGATTTTCGGCGATCTGGGCAGATTGGCCGTCTGGACTGAGTGAACGCTGCAACGAGATCTTATTGTAGAAGCGATCACCAAAATTGTACTTCAGATTGATAGCTGGCGTTGGCGCGGCATTGTTGCTCATGCCTGCTTGGTATAGGATATTCGATGAGGCCCCAAAAACGTTTACTGCTGCGTTTCCTCCGACCACAGTTCCCACGAACTCATTTATGTTTCTGAGATAACCCATCTTGAGTTCAAGCTTGCCGTCGAAAAACGTCTGATAATAGGCAAGCGTATTAATCCCAAATCTGTCTGGACCCCCAGGCTTCCAGGTCCAATATTGCTGCTGGGCACCCACGATAATCTGGCCATCGGGAATCCCAAAGCGGCTGAGATCATAGGTCACGATCATGAAGTTTAGGGTATTAAATGTCGGATTCTGGCCAATATATAGCTGATCGCGAATGGTGCTTCTGGCTGCATTCGGCAGGTGATTGGCCACGAATGTGTTTACTGTCCCGCCGACATAACCGATCCCGACTTCGGCCAACGCAGATCTGACGCCGCCGTAATCTTGGTCGATCGTATCGGCAGGGCCAGGAATGTTGAGCCACATGCCTTTTTCGCGCAGGTTCTCGAACCTTGCAAATGGATCGGCTCTCGATTGAGTTGCTGCGTTCTTTGCAAGGACAACCGCGCTGTCAGACTTTGACGCAAGAGCGATCACTTTCTGTACGCGTGCAGAGCTACCGACGGGATGCACTCCTTCGGACCGGTAGCCTCGGGGCTTGATAGCACGATAGTCCTTCTTTTGAAGTCCTCCCTGAGCAATCTGATTCGGAGTGCCGCTTTTGGGGTTAGGCACGTTGGCAGCGTGCGCCGGCGCCAAGCCGCCGATGGGACTCGCCGCGAGGGACAGCGCGACAGCAAGCCACCTCTGCGCATTGGCTTCATGAAGCGCCGTTTGTAGCGCGCTAGCCGCAAGACGATGCAATTGACCGGCCCGAAGCCTTGAGATCTTTGAAGCCTGAATACTCGAGACGGCGGAGATCGCATTGGGAGTAGACCTTCTAGATGCAGATGACGAGATAGTAGATCCCTCAGGCCCGACGGCGCAGCCAGATCTATAATGCATCCCGACTTCCTTAACGCGTGAAGAACGACTTGTTGCTGAGCCACGATTGCCATGTGTTTGACGTTTGCATCAATTGCTAGGGTTGGTAGGTGACACCGGGCTCGCAAGCCATTGCTGCGCGATTCCGCTCCTCAACGCTCGAAGCTGTCGCCGCGACCAATCGTTACTCGTTTCGCTGGGATCTCGCGCGTGGATGAAAAGCCGGTTCAGGTCCTGGGCTCGTCTACCGACAAAGGCACGCGCAAAGCCCATCCGACACCGTCGCCACGAGGTCAAGAAGACTGGAGTGGACCATCTACTGGATATTAGCCCATGTCCCTTTTCTCGTGGCGAGTTCTTTGATGCAGTCGGCGTCATAGCCACGGTCGGCAAGCAAGAGTGAACCGGATTTAAGACGAGACAGAAGCTTTCCGGCAAGTCGGATGTCATGGACCTTGCCGGGTTAACCACCGCATGATGCCGTGAGAGAATATCCGTCCTTGATCTTCCTGTCTTTCACTGAGCAATATTTCGTCGCGCGGTCGAACCTGATGTGCGCGCAGATCGTTTGGCCATCGGCGCCCCGCCACGAAATGCACTGACCTCCAATGCTTGGCGACTTTCGAACGAACGCGTCGCTCTCCAGACATCCGTGCCGCGATTCCGACGAGCCGAGATCATCGCCGCTAGCCAAATTGACGATGTTTCTCGATCTTATCTGATCGGATGGCTCGAACAGAGTCTGTTAAGCGCTGGTACGAGGCTTGCTTAAAGAGGTCAAAACCATGTCCCCATATAGCGTTAGCTCAATACTCGCGCTTCCTGAGGACATGGAGTGTTTAGCGAGAGTGTTCGTATGTCCGGTGTTGCTGCCGCTTTTCTCCCGCCTTTAAGCAGTTCACAGGTCACGGTTTACGATCGTCTCAAGGATATGGTTCCGAAGCTTGCACTTCGCGGACAAGCGGGTTTCGGTGTTGCAGCTTTCATGCACGAGAAAGGTCTTCGATTTGCAAGATCCTTGCAATCAACCGCCAAATTGGCACCGACTGAGTGCAATGAGCGGGATCAGAATTTCAGACCCCATGTTGCAATCGCGCATATTCGTAGTCTCCGCCGCAGCAGCAACGGTGATGGCGACTTTCAGCCGGTTCACAAGGATGGGCCCAGCGCCCGTCACCTGACGATTTCTTTGGACGGTGCGTTGGTCAATGCCCGTGAACTTAAGGAAGAGTTGCTTGCGGAGGGGCATACCTCAGGCATCACCACAGATGCTGAGCTCTTGCTCAAATTGATAGAACGATCCTGCGAGCGCAACTATTGGCGGCACGATCTGCCCGTCGATTACGAAAACATCTTTCGTGAGATTGATGAGCGCGTCGATGGCGCCATCAGTGCGCTATGTCTGGACGGAGGGGGCAATCTCATTGCCTTCCGTAATCGATGTGGTGTGCGACCTTTGGAGGCTATGCACACGAATGATGGGTTCGTGCTCTTTGCATCCGAAAATTGCGCTTTTGCCGGGCTACAAGGCAAGACGGATGAAGTCTTGCCAGGCCACATCAAGTATGTGGATGGGAAGATGGGGCGTTGCTTTGATCGGTTAGTGAGCACTAGGCGGCATAACGCCAAGCTCTGCGCTTACGAAACGCTGTACTTGGGAAGTCCGAACACGTCGATCGAGGGCCAATCTCATTTCGAAACTCGTTACAATATCGGGGGCGCCCTCGGTGGACTTATTGCCGAGCGTGTCTCAACAGGACCAGGCTCAGCGCCAATCATCGTGTCCTCCATGCCAAATACCGGGGGGCCATACGCTGACGGTCTGTTTGCAGCTCTCGCCGCGCGAGGTGTCGTTGCCGAGCGTCGGGAGATCATCGAAACTCAGTTTTCTCAGCGAACTCTGATCGGCGTGCTTAGCGAGCGGAAGTCTAGTATTGCCCGAAAGTACCGCGCCTCGGCAAAGAACCTGGCCGAAAGCACGGTAATAATTGCCGATGAAGCCCTCATTC
Source organism: Bradyrhizobium sp. UFLA05-89 (assembly GCF_059803475.1). Classification (NCBI taxonomy): domain Bacteria; kingdom Pseudomonadati; phylum Pseudomonadota; class Alphaproteobacteria; order Hyphomicrobiales; family Nitrobacteraceae; genus Bradyrhizobium; species Bradyrhizobium sp. UFLA05-89. The sequence continues at coordinate 3,493 of NZ_JBANBA010000200.1, forward strand.
GCGGTGACACTAGTCGGACTGTCACAAATTTGCTCCTTGCCGCTGGCGCTAGACGTGTGCATTGGGCGATCGGCTCGCCGCCGATAGTGGCTCCAAATTACTACGGCATGGGTATCGAGACTCTAGATGAATTGGCATTCTGGCAAATATGGAAGGGATTATCGCCCGAACAGAAGAAGAAAAGCCTTAAGTTTCACAATATCGAGCCGCAAGTTCTCAAAGCCATCGAGAGCAAAATTGCGGTATCGATCAACGCAACAGATATAACCTATCTGCCCTTCTCACTTCTCGTATCCTTGTTACCGTGCGGGTATGACGGCATCGATCTTTCACCTTTTACGTTCGAGATGCCAACGCCAGCTGGGCAGAAGCGCGCAAATACAAACTTGCGCAATTTGATGGCCGATCTCCCCTATTCTGAATCGATCCCTGCTTGAGGTCTGATCATGAAACCTGCTCTCGTCTTTGACTGGAATGGCACCCTGCTCGACGATGCCGACGCGTTATTGCAAACGACTAATGCCATATTAAAACGCTTTGACCGCGCAACGATCGATATGAACACGTTTCGGGAGCATTGCGACGTTCCACTTTCGATTCTTTATCGAAATTTGGGAATGTCGGAATCGGAAGTGGCGGCCACGGATCGCGACGGGAGTGCAATGTTTCACGACGCCTACGAACCGCTTGCGAGTAACGCCAATTTGCGCGAGGGCGCGCGCAGAATGTTGGAAATAGCACGCGAGCAAGCGGCTTCGTCTATCATAGTGAGCAACCATATCGTCGACCCGCTTCGTTCGCAATTGCAAAGGCTTGGTATCAATGAATACATTGACGAGGTGCTCGCCTTCGAAAGCCGCGCCACGCAGTACAAATCGATGACCAAAGGGGAGCGACTGCGTCTGTACATGCGGGAGAACGATTTGAAACCGCCGGCAACCTTCATCATTGGCGATATGCCCGTCGAAGCGAATATTGCACGTGATCTTGGGCTCATAAGCATAGCCATTACCGGCGGATTTGTTTCCGAGTCGCGCTTGCGGGCAGCGGAGCCGGACTACATCGTTCACAACCATCACGAGCTGTTGCCGATCTTGCAGGGGCATGGTTTTTTTCGGGATGTACAAATCAAGGTCGCCGAAAACTAATGGCGAGCCACCCCCAGAGCGGAGCGAGGGAAGGGCTCCCTCTCGAAGCTGGACGCCTGTAGACCTGTGTCGCTATCAACCTCGGGAGTTTCTGGTTTATTGATAGCGGTCACGAATGGGTAACGATTTGGCCTGTCAAACTCTGCCGGCCGAACGGCGGGGGGAGTTGAGTTCGCGTCCTTAGACCATTCGGGCCGAAGACAATCCCTCTGCTCTACCGCAGGCCTTTCGCTACGGACCCGTTCGACATCGAGTTCGCTTCGGCTTCTTAGCCGGGTTGGGAAGGCTTAATTCACAAGTCGCTCCCAGATTACCCAACCTTACCCAACCTCCGTTTTGAAAAGCCGCTTGCGGCGAAAGAATGGTGGCTAGCTTTCGCGATGCTGCGGCCTTTCGGAAGAGGAGGGGCGCGTGGTTTGCGGGCCAAAGAGTCCATCGGAGGGAAACATGCCAAGGAAGCTTGCCGCTTTGCGCGGCCGTTCGGCCAATTTTGCCAAGAAAGCTCTCATCTGCACCACGCTCTTGGCCGGAGCGGCCATTGCGTTGACCCAAGCCAAGGCAGACGACATCAACTGGCGCCAGTTCGAAGGTACGTCGATCGTCTGGGCGTACGACATCCATCCGTATGCCGACGCGGTCGCGGTCCAGTTGCCGGAATTCGAGAAGCTCACGGGCATCAAAGTGACGCCGGAGCTTTATCCGGACGATGCCTATTGGAATAAGCTGACCATCCAACTCAGCACAAAATCGCCAAGCTGGGACGTCGTGGGTACCGGGATTCAACCCGCCTGGGATCTCGCGCCGGGCGAGTTGCTCGAGCCGCTCGATCGTTATCTGAACGATCCGAAACTCACCGCGGCAACCTATGACTACAAGGATTTCTTCCCTGCACTGCGGGATGCGCTGACCTGGAAAGTGAAGGAAGGTCAGATCGAGCCGGGAAGCGGCCAGGTGTGGGCCATCCCGCATGGCTTTGAGAATATTCAGCTGTTCTACCGTAAGGACATCCTCGACAAGTACGGCATCAAGATTCCGACGACTCCGCCACAGATGTCCGCCGCTTGCGAGAAGCTGAAGGCTGCGGACCCCGCGATTATACCGTTAGGCGTTCGTGGTGTGCGGTTTTGGAGCAGTATCCATACGGCCGCCATCTCGATTGCCAGGTCCTACGGCGTGCATGATTTTACGGTCAAGGACGGCAAGCTAGACACCGGCCTAGACTCGCCCGAGTCGGTCGAGTTCCACAAGGACTACGTGGACATGATCAAGAAGTGCGCTGCTCCGTCCTTTGCCAACGACAACTGGTACCAGGTGGTCGATGGGATCAATTCCGGACGAACGGCGATGGCGATCGATTCCAATATGTTCGGCTTCTGGAACGACGTGGCCGGCAAGCCCGCCTCGGGCAAAATCGCATTCGCGCCCCCGTTGCATGCTCCGAACAGCAAGAACTTCGAATCCAACATCTGGATCTGGTCTCTTGCAATGAACGCCGCTTCCCAGAAGAAGGGTGCAGCCTGGCTGTTCATCCAGTGGGCAACGTCAAAACAGGTCGAGCTGAACGGCGCTGTTGCCGGCAAGCTCGTCAACTCTCCGCGCGCTTCCACTTGGACCGACAAGGCCTGGCTCGAATATGCGGCAAAGCCTGAGTTCAACAACTTCGTCGACACGTTCAAGAGCGTGCAAGACAGGGCGCAACTCGCCTTTACAGCCCGCGTCGGCTTTGCCGAAGCAATGAATGCTTGGGCTGTGGCCATGCAGAAGATGGTCAATGGAGCTGACGTGAAGGCAACGCTGGCCGACCTTGCTTCCGAGATCCGCTCGTCCATGTGAAGGCGCCAAGGCGGGCGGCAGGCGCAATTGTCGCCCCTTTACATGTTAGAGATTCGTGAAATGGACCTTCGAGGATTCGGCGGAATCGTGACGTTGCAGACTTCGGCCAGTCAACTTGCCTCGTCAAAGGACAAGCAGGTCAAGAGTGCCGAGGAGCCGCGTGTTGATTGGTGGAGCTTTGCCGCAATTGCTCCAGCCATCATTATACTTCTCGGCTTTTTGTTCCTGTTCTTCTACGGGGTCTTTCAGTCGCTAACGGACCTCAAGTTCGGTCGGCCGCTGGTCCACTTCGTCGGGCTCAACAATTACGCAGCGTTGATCAAGACGGAGGATTTCTGGAACAGTGTTCGTACGACAATTGTTTACGCCGGATCGGCGGTACTTGTGGAGGCGGCTTTCGGTCTCGCACTTGCCAAGCTGTTCGCAACTGAAGTCTTCCTTGCGCGGGTGATGCGGCCCGTCATCCTACTTCCGCTCGTCCTGCCGCCGATGAGCGTAGCGCTCATGTGGACGACAATGATGGACCCGCAAAACGGGATCATGAACTATTTGCTGTCGCTCGTCGGCATTGGCCGGTTTGCATGGATTTCAGATCCCGGCACAGCGATGTCCTCCCTGATCCTGATCGACGTATGGACTTA
>NZ_JBANBA010000201.1:0-7082 GCF_059803475.1 Bradyrhizobium sp. UFLA05-89
GCTGGGCCAACGAGACCGACAATCTGTTCGACTGGTACCGGGAGGCATGATCACGGGACGTAGACGGGGTCTTTCCCTATGAGTCAGTATGTCCTGCGTCGCATCCTGATCGCCATTCCGAGCTTACTCGGCATTTCGCTGGTTTTGTTCGTCGTGCTGGCGCTCGCTCCGGGCGATCCGTTCTCGGAGCTGGCGACCAATCCGAATGTGCCGGCCGAGGTCGCTGCCGCGCTGCGGGCGAAGTTCGGCCTCGACGATCCGATCTATCTTCGCTACCTGCACTGGATCGCGGCGATGGCGCACGGCGACTGGGGCTTCTCCTTCGTCAGCCGGATGAACGTCGACCAGCTCATCCTCCAGCGCCTGCCGGCGACGCTCTACGTGGTCGGCTCGGCGCAGATCCTGGCGCTCCTGATCGCCATACCCGTCGGCGTCTTTGCTGCGACCAAGCCCTATTCGCTGTTCGACCAGATCGCCAACACGCTCGCCTTCGTCGGCTTCTCGCTGCCGACGTTCTTCACCGGCATCCTGTTCATCCTGATCTTCTCAGTGACGCTGGACTGGCTGCCCTTGGTCTATACCACCGACGTCAAGGGGACCGGCATCCACTGGGTCCTCGAGATGATCCGGCAGGCGATCATGCCGGTGGCGGTGCTCGGCCTGTTCCAGGCGGCGTCCATGACGCGCTTCGTGCGCTCGGCGATGTTGGATGTGATCCGGCTCGATTACGTCACCACCGCCCGCGCCAAGGGGCTCGGACAAGCCAAGGTGATCGTCAAGCACGTGATGCGCAACGCGATGATCCCGGTCGTCACGCTCATTGCGTTGCAGATGCCGGCCGTGTTCGGCGGCGCCATCGTTACCGAGCAGATCTTCCGCATCCCCGGTATCGGCTCGCTGCTGATCTCCTCCATTCTCGCCAACGACACGCCGGTGGTGATGGCCGTCACCTTCGTGTTCGCGTGCCTCGTTGTGCTCTTCAATCTCATTGCGGACGTCCTGTATGGCTGGCTTGACCCTCGCATCTCCCTCCGCTGAGAAGGCAACCAAGCGGGCGATCTATTCGCCTTGGCGCGAGACATGGCGGCGTTTTCGCCGTCATCGGCTCGCCGTGCTCAGCGCATTCCTGCTGCTGCTCCTGATCCAGGCGGTGCTGGTCGGCCCCTTCCTCTGGCGCGTCAAGATCAACGACATCGACATCGTGGCTGGGCTCCAGGGACCCTCGCTCGCTCATCCCTTCGGCACCGACGATCTCGGCCAGGATCTGCTGGCGCGCATGATCTATGGCGGCCGCATCTCGCTTGCGGTGGGGCTTGCCGCGATGCTGGTCTCGGTGTTCGTCGGCACGCTGATCGGCGCGCTCGCCGGCATGTCGCGCGGTGCGCTCGGCCATGGCTTGATGTGGCTCACCGATCTCTTCCTGTCGCTGCCGCCATTGCCGCTCTTGCTCCTGCTCATCTATCTCTTCCGCGACGGGCTGAAGGCGATGTTCGGTCCCGAAGGCGGCATCTTCATCCTGATCGTGCTCGTTATCGGCGGCCTGCGCTGGATGCCAGTCGCTCGCCTGGTGCGCGCGCAGTTCCTGTCGATCCGCGAGAAGGAATTTGTCGAGGCGGCACGCGCGCTCGGGGCGAGCCCGGTGCGCCAGGTAATGCGCCACATCCTGCCCAATGCCGTGGGGCCGGTAATCATTGCTGGCACCATCGACGTCGCGGCCGCGATCATCGCGGAATCGACGCTGTCCTTTCTCGGACTCGGTTTTCCGCCGGATACGCCGACCTGGGGACGGCTGCTCTATGATGCCAAGGATTTTCTCGACATCGGCCCGCACTGGGCGCTGTTTCCGGGCAGCGCGATCTTCATCGCCGTGGTGGCCATCAACTTCATCGGCGACGGCCTGCGCGACGCGCTCGATGCGCGACGGGTGATCTGATGGCGCCGCTGCTCGAAATCAAAGGTCTCAAGACCCACTTTTCGACGGACGACGGCATTTTGCAGGCCGTCGACGGCGTGGACATCTCCATCAACAGGGGCGAGACGCTCTGCGTCGTCGGCGAATCCGGCTGCGGCAAGACCGTGACCGCGATGTCGATCCTGAAGCTGATCGCGATGCCGCCCGGCCGCATCGCGGCCGGCCAGATCATCTTCGAGGGCCGCGATCTCGTGCCGCTGACGAGCAACCAGCTGGATGACATCAGGGCCAAGGAGATCGGGTTCATCTTCCAGGAGCCGATGACCTCGCTTAACCCCGTGCTGACCGTCGGCGAGCAGATCGCCGAGAGCCTGCGCCGCCACGAGGCGGTGACCAAGAAGCAGGCGCTAGAGCGCACCATCGAGATGCTGAAGTTGGTGCAGATCCCGAATGCCGAAGGCCGCGTTCATCACTATCCGCACCAGTTCTCCGGCGGCATGCGCCAGCGCGTGATGATCGCGATGGCGCTCGCCTGCAAGCCCAAGCTCGTCATCGCTGACGAGCCGACCACCGCGCTCGACGTCACCATCCAGGCACAAATCCTAGATCTCCTTCAGGACATGAAGGAGCGCTTCGGCATGGCGGTGATGCTGATCACCCATGCCATGGGCGTGGTCGCCGAGACCGCGCAGCGCGTGGTCGTGATGTATGCCGGCAAGGTGGTCGAGGAGGCGCTCGTCGACGATCTCTTCGGCGATCCCCGCCATCCCTATACGCAGGGCCTGATCCGCTCGATCCCGCGCATCGATCTCGACAGCGCGCACAAGACGCGCCTCGAGGCGATCGGCGGTTCGGTGCCAATCCTGATCAATCCGCCGGTCGGCTGTCGTTTTGCCCCACGTTGCCGTCATGCCATGAGCATCTGCACGGAGAAGGAGCCGCGCTTGCGCGAGATCGCGCCCGGCCATCGCATGGCCTGTCATCTGGGAGATACGAATCTGGGAGGCGCGGCATGAGCGAACCCTTGCTCCGCGTCAGCGGCCTGAAGAAACATTTCCCGGTGCTCGGCGGATTGTTGTCGCGCCAGGTCGGCAGCGTCTATGCGGTCGACGGCGTGTCGTTCTCGCTCAATCGCGGCGAGACGCTCGGCCTGGTCGGTGAATCCGGCTGCGGCAAGTCGACGACGGGGCGTTGCGTGCTGCGCCTGATCGAGCCGACCGACGGCGAGGTCGTATTCGAAGGCCAGGACGTGCGCAAGCTCGGCGGCAACGATCTGCGCACGATGCGGCGGAACATGCAGCTGGTGTTCCAGGACCCGTTCGCTTCGCTCAATCCGCGCATGACGGTCGGCGCCATCCTCGGCGAAGCCTTCATCATCCACAACCTCGCGCCATCGGCCAAGGAGCGCGAGGATCGCGTCGCGAGCCTGCTCGTGAAGGTCGGCCTTAAGGCCGAGCATATGCGGCGCTATCCGCACGAATTCTCCGGCGGCCAGCGCCAGCGCATCGTGATCGCGCGTGCGCTCGCGGTCGAGCCAAAACTGATCGTCTGCGACGAGCCGGTCTCCGCGCTCGACGTCTCGATCCAGGCGCAGGTGATCAACCTCTTGGAGGATCTCCAGGCCGAGCTGAACCTCACCTATCTCTTCGTCGCGCACGACCTCTCGGTGGTCGAGCACATCTCTGATCGCGTCGCGGTGATGTATCTCGGGCGCATCGTCGAGATCGCGAAGGCGAGCGACCTCTACCGCAATCCGCAGCATCCCTATACGAAGGCGCTGCTCTCCGCGGTGCCGGTACCGGACCCCAAGCTCAAGCGCAACCGCATCCGGTTGAAGGGCGACGTGCCGAGCCCGATGAATCCGCCAAAGGGATGTCACTTCCACACCCGCTGCCCGATTGCCCAGCCGCGTTGCTCGGAGAGCGCGCCGGAGCTGAAGGAAGGTGCGGGCGGGCACGCCGTGGCGTGTCATCTGGTCTGAGCTGTAGGGTGGCGGCGTAACGGGGTACGATCCCAAGGAATCGTCCCGAGGATCGTTCGGCGAGCGGGGGCCATGAGCCAAATACAGGATGTCAGTCTCGCTGGAGCCGAAGCACCGTCGGCCTCCCGTGCCGGGGATGTCGATACCATGGCACGCCGGGCTCTGTGGGGGTCGGCGCTGGGCTACGCCATGGATGGGTTCGACCTTCTCATCCTCGGCTTCATGCTGAGCGCGATCTCGAACGACCTCCATCTCACGCAACCCCAGGCGGCCTCGCTGGTGACGGGGACACTGGTCGGCGCGGTGCTCGGGGGCTTCGTCTTCGGCATGCTGTCGGACCGGCTTGGCCGGGTCCGCGTGCTGACCTGGAGCATCGTCCTGTTCGCGGTCTTCACCGGCCTCTGCGCACTCGCACAGGGCTATTGGGATCTCCTGACCTATCGGGCCATCGCCGGCATTGGTCTCGGCGGCGAGTTCGGCATCGGCATGGCGCTGGTGGCCGAGGCCTGGCCCGCGGAGAAACGCGCACGGGCCACATCCTATGTCGGTCTCGGCTGGCAGTTCGGTGTGCTCGTAGCGGCGCTGGTGACGCCGATCCTGCTGCCTCTCATCGGCTGGCGCGGGATGTTCGCACTCGGCGTGTTTCCGGCGCTGGTCGCCTATTTGATCCGGCGCAGGCTGCACGAGCCGGATGTCTTCACGGCGCACAAGGCGAAGCCGGCGGATGCAAGTTCTTCGCTCCGCGCGCTCATCGCCGACAGAGAGACGACCAAAATCAGCCTCGGGATGATCATCCTCTGCTCGGTGCAGAATTTCGGCTACTACGGCATCATGATCTGGCTGCCGAACTATCTCTCGACACGGTTCGGCTATGGGCTGACGCAATCGGCGGTCTGGACATCAGTCACCATTGCGGGCATGGCGCTCGGCATCTTCCTGTTCGGCAACGCCGCCGATCGCTTCGGCCGCCGTCCTGCGTTCCTGACCTACATGCTGGGCGCGGCCATCATGGTGGTGGTCTATTCGCAGCTGACGGCCGCGACGGCGCTGTTGATCGGCGGCGCCGTGATGGGCTTCTTCGTCAACGGCATGCTTGGCGGTTACGGCGCGCTGATGAGCGAGCTCTATCCGACCGCGGCGCGGGCCACCGCGCAGAACGTGTTCTTCAATATCGGTCGCGCGGTCGCCGGCTTTGGTCCGCTGGTGGTCGGCATCGTCAGCGCAGCCTATGGCTTTCCGACCGCGATCGCCGGACTCGCGCTGCTCTACTTGCTCGATATCGCGGCGCTGCTCGCGCTGATCCCCGAGCGCCGCGGCGTGGAGCTCGCTTGATGTGCGCTCACCGTCCGCCGAACGCTGCTGGGGCGCCGTGTCGGGCGGCTGTAATGCTGCGGCGGCGGGTCAGTTGATGCAGCACCGTGTCGATCGCCGGGACCGCTCCGGTCTCGCGAAGCCAGGTATCTGACAGCTCCCTCAGCTCGCCCGGCGTCAGGCCGAACTTGCGGCGGAACGCCCGGATGAAGGTCGAGTCGCTGCTGAACCGCAAGTCGACGGCGAGGTCGATCAGGCGCCGGTCCTGCGCGGCCGGAGAGATCAGGATCTTCAAAGCGAGATTCAGCCGCTGCTCTCTCACATAGTGGACAAGCCCGCCGTCGGCCTCGAACAACCGATACAGGCTCGCACGCGAGATCTGGAAGTGGCGGCAGAGCTCACCCGCCGTGAGCTCGTCGGTTTCGAGGTTGTCTGCGATGCGCCGCTTGATCATCGCAAGGTAAAGGTGTCGCTCGGCGCGGTCGACGCCGGCCGCAATGTCGGCTGCGCCGCCCGCAGCCGCGGCCATGATGTCGGCGATTGCCTCGATCGTGGCCTCGGCGCTGCCGCCTTCAGGGTCGGGCGGCAGTGCAAGCGCCGCAAAATGGTTGGCGAGCAGGCGCGCATGCGGGTGATTTGACGACAGCAAGGTAGCCGTCGCGGAATCCGGATGTGCGAGCCGCGGCGCCAGCATGGCACGTTGCAGGATGATCGCGATCAGGCGTGTGCGGTCGCCGCCGCCGCGAAACACCGTCCGGTTCGGCTGCGCCATGTCGAGCAGGCAGATGTCGCCCGGCCCCAACGTCACCTCGCGCGAGCCCGAGCTGAACTGCATCTCGCCTTCGACACAGAGCGTGACCTGGAAGTGGTCCATCGCGCCGCGGGCGACGTGCGCGGGAGTCCGGTCGTATTCCAGATCGGTGGAACGCGTGTCGACCAGCAATGCATTGCGGGTCATCATCGTGAGGCTGGTGACATGGAAATCGTCATCCGCGGTGAGCGGAATGACGTCGCAGATGTCGGTTGTCATCGCGCGCAATTGTGCGAGCGCATATGCCCCGCGCCCAGGAGTGTCCGCCAGCATGTTCACGTTCAAGGTTGCTCCGTCCATTCCCGATCACACCCGCGGCACGGACGAAGAGCGCACCGATATCGACGCGCTGACTTAGGCATTCGGACAATGGCGGGCAACCGTGCGGCAACGCTTGCGTCCAAACTGTGGTGCAATTGCATCAGTCGTTTCTCGAATCTGTGACTGAGACTCTGGGCACATCGGCACCGCAGGCGCGCGATTATGGTCCGCTTTTGCGTGGCAATGCCGAGTGCAGGCCGCAAAACCGGCGCCTATGCCCGGTGCGGAGTGAGGTTGGAATGCGGGTGGGAATGACGTCGAGTGGCCTGATGCGCGTGCGGGCTTTCTCGATCGCAGCCATTGGGTTTGCAATTGCCAATGTGACAGTTGCAAGCGTCGCGCAGGCCCAATGTGCCGGCAATACCTGCACCGTCACGATTGCAAGCGACCCCGGTACGTCTTCGAGTGGTGCGACGGGTGCAGCCGGAACGCTGAGCTACGCGCTCGCCTACGCCAATGCCCAGTCGGCGGCGGTCACGATCAACATTCAGACCAATGTGACGCTGTCCGGCCCACTGTCCCCGATCTTCAATTCGCTCTCGATCAACGGCAATGGTTACACCATCGATGGCGGCGGCACCCAGCGGATCTTTTTTGTCGGCGTGGACACTGCGACAAAGACCAGCGCGGCAGTGGCCGGCTCCATCGTGGCCCAGACGCAGAACGTCAGTATCAGTAATCTTACCTTGGCTAACGGCCTTGCCCAGGGCGGTGCAGGCGGCTCCGGCGGGGGCGGAGGACTGGGG
>NZ_JBANBA010000202.1:0-6953 GCF_059803475.1 Bradyrhizobium sp. UFLA05-89
CCTGAAGTGGGTGAGCAACCACCGGCGGCACCATCTTCACTCGGACAAGCCCGGCGACGTCCACAGCCCCTACTATGACGGCGACGGCAACCGCTATGTCAACTTCGTCAAGGGCATGATGCATGCGCAGGGCGGCTGGGTGTGGGACCAGGCCACGACCGATGGCGAATACTACGCCAAGGATATTCTGGCCGACCCGATCTCCATGTTCTTCACCAGAACACGCTGGTACTGGTACGCGCTGTCGGCGGTGATCATTCCGGGTGCGATCGGCTACGCGTTCGGCGGCGTGCACACGATGATTGGCTGCATATTGTTCTCCGGCCTGTTCCGCAGCTACGTCATGACCATGGCCACCTCGCTGGTCAACTCGGTCTGCCATAGCGACGGTCGCTACGGCTACCGTCGCTTCGAGACCTCCGACGGCACGACCAACGAGCTGGTGACCACGATCCTCACCTTCGGTGAAGGGCTGCACAACAACCATCACCGGTTTCCGCGCGACGCCTACATCTCGCACGCCTGGTACGAGATCGACATCAACGGCCTGATCATCCTGGGGCTTGGGAAGCTCGGGCTCGTGCATGACATTTTCGTTCGCCCCGCATCTGTTAGAGCCGTCGCCGCCGAGACGCCGTTCGACGGCGTCGGCGAAGACCTTGGCTCGTCGGGCGCAAGGTAGACTTGTCCGCTCTTCCGGGAAGCACGTAGGATGGGTTGAGCACCTGCGAAACCCATCAATCGGTGCGGCGACTAGAGATGGGTTTCGCTTCGCTCTACCCATCCTACGTCCTACGAGCTTGCTCGAAAATGTGGCTACAAGTGTGAAATAGCGCACAGACGGAAACCCGTCGGTCTGGTTGTGTGGCGCGCATGTTGGCCCTGCCTCCAGTACACTCTGTGAGAGGGGCATGCGGCAATCTCAGGAACCTCGTCATGTGCGTCCACAAGCTCACGGCCATGCTTTGCAGCTTTCGCATTGAGTCCACCTTGAGCGGGTGAACCAAAGAGGTTCGGGTGCGCGCTAAACAAGGCGCACAGGGATTTTTCTGGGCCCCGCCGGTGACGGACGGGGCTTTTCATTTGTTTGTCTTGCCCATGCCTGCCGGCGGTGGCCCTGCGAAGAAGGACGCGGGGTCATGTGGGAGTATTTTGGACCCGATTTCGCTTTTGACGTGGTGAAAGGGGTGGTCGCCGGAGTCGCCTCTATGGCATTTCAGGTGATCGCCCCGCGGACCTTTCGTGCCGCGAAGCAATTTCGCGCGCGCTGGGTTGCCAGGAAGGCTGCAAGGCAAGCCGCAAGACAAGCACGCCGCAATGCGCCGGCGAATGATGAGCGGTGAGAAGCCAATAGCGCGGATGGAGCTCGTAGGGTGGGTTAGCCGAAGGCGTAACCCACCACTCTTTGCCTGGGCGGAAACGAATGAAGTGGGTTACGCCTAGCGAACTGCAAGGCTAACCCACCCTACGCGCGCTGCATACGCAAAAGCCGGGCTCGGGCGTAATGCATATTGCTAACCGCGGATTGATGGAGAACATTGATGCTGCCAATCTCGGGGGGGGGCATCCATTCAGCCCTGATTGAAGTGATTTTCAAAATAGATGGAGCTGGCATGAATTATTCGAATTTGCGAATTTTCTTCGTTGCTGTCGCGGGCATCGTTGTTGCCTCGGCCAATCCCGCTTCCGCACAAATCGTGGCGCTGGGCCATAGCGCCGTACGTGGCAACGTCTCCGAATCCGAAATGTGGCCGGCCGTGCTGGAGGGATTGCTGCGCGCCAAGGGTTCTCAGGTCCATGTCGCAAATGCGGGCGTTTGGGGAGAGACCACTGACGCGACACTTGCGCGGGTGTCGAGCGCAGTCCCCGCGGGGACCAGGATCGTCATCCTGTGCGACAATGCCGCCAACGACATCAGGCACAATATGAGCCCGGCTCAGGCCGCTGCCAATATCGCGGCGATCAAGAGCCAGTTGAAAGCGCGGGGCATCCGTGTCGTCGACGCCATGGGGATTTACATGTCGGTGGTGAGGCAGCCGGGCGGCACCGGTCCCGATGGACGTCATTTGAGCGTCGAGGGCAACAAGAAAGTCGCGGCGGCACTGGTCGGCATGGTGCGGTAGTTTGTTGGACAGCGCGTAGGATGGGTTGAGCCTTTGCGAAACCCATCATGCTCGCCGCGGCATTGATGGGTTTCGCTGCGCTCTACCCATCCTACGCGCTGGCGGACAAGTCGCTCCACCCATCACCGTGGGCAAGCTCATTCAAAGCCTCAGCAAGAAAATAGAACGTTAAGACTTGCTGGCGGTTGATTTGCGCGATTCCGATTCGTTCCTTGAGAACGAAGCAGAGTCAGATGCAGAACAAATTTCCTGCATAGCTCGGTGGGTTAGCCCTGCGGCTGCGCGAAGCGCAGTCCGCCAGGCGTAACCCGCCACTTCTCTCACCGTACGAAAGCAAAGTGGTGGGTTACACTTCCGCCTTCGCTCGTTGAGCTTCGGCGGACAAGTCGCTAACCCACCCTACGATCCCGCGCTCGATCCATCCTGCGGGCTGCGCGCTACGAGCTGTCGGCTGCAAGATCGTGAGGACGCTTGTCGGTTGCGCGGGTTCCCGCGTGCGGTGCGAGGTCCGTCGGTTAATACATTGGTCATTCCTTTGCAGTCATTTTCACGGCCTCATTCAACAGGGAGGCACCATGTCTGACGTCACCATTCCCGGCGGAAAAATTCGTTCGTTCGTCGAGCGGATCGAGAATCTGGATACCGAACTGCAGGAGTTGAACGAGCAGAAGAAGGAAGTGTTTTCGGAAGCCAAGGCCGAGGGTTTCGATGTGAAGATCCTCAAGGAGATCATCAAGCTGCGGAAGCAGGACGAGGACGAGCGCGACGAGCGAGAAACCCTGCTTGATCTCTACATGAGAGCGATGGAGACGGCGGCGCCGGAACAGGCGAAAGCGGCGTGAGACGATCGGCTTGATGTGTGAGGAGAGATAGCCGCAATCGGCGGATTGCGGCTACCGCTCCAGCACGTAGGATGGGTTGAGCCCTTGCGAAACCCATCATCTTTGCAGCGGCAATTGATGGGTTTCGCTGCGCTCTACCCATCCTACGAGCTACGACGAACTATTCCGCGCCCGAGTGGCCGGCATATTCGGCCCAGGACGAATGTGCTCGAGGCAGCGCGAGCGATTCTCGATCTTATTGAGGGCGGGCGAAGGAACTGCCTGGATTGAGTTGGCCGGCGCCGAGCGCCGTTTTTCAGGGCCCGCCTGTTGATCGTTCAATTCCATACGGTATCGGCGATCGATGCCGGAAGAATAGTGACATCCGCAAAATGACTCTGCTAGCCTTTGTGCACAATGAAACGAAGCGGGTAGGGACTATGTTTGGATGTGTGGGATTGACGCCGGTGCGGGTGCTCGCGGTGGTCGCAGCGTTGATCGCTTCACAGGCGCGCGCAGAGTTCGCGGCCCTTCCGGTAGGCCCGCTGTGGGGCGATCAGGATCTGTCTCCGTTCTATCGCTGGACGCAGGCGCTGCCCGAGCGCGCTGGAGTCATGCTGCGCGAGGAGCCGATGCTCGCGCAGCCGGAGATCACGAAGGCAGCTCTTGCCGAGCGAATTCTCTACACCTCGACCGACCTGCGCTGGAACGCGAGCGTCGTTCCCGTGAGCGGGACGCTTTATTTGCCCAAGGGGAGCCGCCGGCCGGGGGCTGGCCATTGGTCGCGTGGGCGCACGGGACGCTGGGCGTGTCTGATCGCTGCGCGCCGTCCTGGACGGGCCACAAGCCGCGCGATGCCACCTATATAGAGCGATGGCTTGAAAATGGTTTCGCCGTGGTGGCCACGGACTACCAGGGCCTTGGTGGCCCCGGACCGCATCCCTACCTGATCTGGGAAGCGGAAGGGCGCTCCGTGCTTGACGCCGTGCGTGCCGCACTTGTTTCCCATGCCGAAAAGCTCGCACGCAAAGTCTTCGTCACCGGCCAATCGCAGGGCTCCGGCGCGGCTCTGGGCGCGACACGCATTTCGAGGAGTTACGCTCCCGATGTGCCGCTGCTCGCAACAGTCGCGACAGGTCTCGTCTCCACCTTTCCGGACGGTCCCTATAAGCTGCCGGAGCAAGCAATTGGCTCACCAGTCTATGTCTCGCTCACGATGCTGGGTGGCGCCCTGCCGGACGATGCGCCACCGCTCGACGAGCTCGTGACCGAAAAGGGTAGGGCGCTTGTGAAGGCTGCGCGCGAGGGCTGTACCGCCGAGATGCGCTCGGCGGCCCAGCGGGATGAAATCACGGCGGACAATGCCTTCGTGGAGCCTCTTGAGAAGATCGAGGCAAGACTTGTCCGTGTCACCGACATGTCCCCCGCACGCTTGCCCGTGCCGGTTCTGCTCGGCACCGGCCTTGCCGATTCGCTACTGGTGCCGCGTCGGCAATTTGCCGCTGTGGCGGCTTTGTGTGCTGCCGGCAGCGATGTTGTATGGCGGACCTATTCCGGCGCCAGTCACAACGGTGGACTGAATGCCGCCTTCCCGGATGCGCTGGCGTTCTTCCGCGATGCACTCGCGGAGCACAAGCCACAAAGTAATTGCGGTAGCATCACCGAGCCCGGTCTCCCAGCCTCGCCGGCGCCAGAGATTCCCTTCAACGACTAAGCGTCAAGCGGAACGACACCTCAGAGATCGGGTTAGCTTCGGGGCGGAGGTAACAGGCGCTTATGCGCGCGTCTCCACCACCGTAGGCAAGCTCATTCAAAGCCTCAGCACGTAGGATGGGTTGAGCCCTTGCGAAACCCATCATCTTTGCAGCGGTAATTGATGGGTTTCGCTGCGCTCTACCCGTCCTACGAGCTGGAGCCGACAATCAATAGCGGCCGCCGCTGCCCTTTTGCTGCGTGATCCAGTCCGACAATGTTTTCGGTGTCGATTTCGTAGTCCGTCCCGGTGATGCCTTCGGATTGTCGCTGACGCCTTTCGTCGGACGGGTGCGCGGCGCTTCCGTTGCGTTGACGCGCTTCGAGGCAGCTGTCGATGCCTCCGCGGCTTCCTTCTCGAGGCGCAACTGTTTCAATCGCGCCATCTTGATGCGCTCAGCCTCGACTTCTGGTCTGTCGGACAGCAGGGGCTTGTGTTGAGCAAGCTCGGCTGGGACCAAGACACCGATAATGGTTGTCTCGCCGAGCGCCTTGCAGGCTTCGAGCCGATGCAGTCCCTCGACCAGAACGAGGCGGTCTCCGTCGAGCCGAACGGAAATGGGGGCCTGTTGTCCGATGTCCAGAATGCTTTCCGCGATCTCCCCGACGGTTTCGGGCCTGATGGCTTTCTTCTGCTTCGTGGGAACGAAGATCTTCTCGATCGGGAAGCTTTCCGGTTTGGGCACAACTTGACTCCGCTTCTACCGGGCCCGTCGGAACCCATGCCGGTGGTGTCTGGAGTTTAGGAGGGAAGGGCTCGACCGCAAAGGCAATTTCTGGGGATTACGGTGTGCACCTAATCGCGGAGCATGCGAAAGTTAGCTGAAGCACGTAGAAAGTTAGCTGAAGCACGTAGGATGGGTTGAGCCCTTGCGAAACCCATCATCTTTGCAGCGGCAATTGATGGGTTTCGCTGCGCTCTACCCATCCTACGTGCTCTATGCAAGCGCAAGCGGCCACCTCGAAGTCATTTCCGTTTGCTTGCCGATTGTTTAGGCGTGGCATCAATCACAACGATTTCTGAAGCCGGTTCTCCAGCCTTCAAGCGCGCTTCCCGGATTGCTCGTATTTGGTTGAGTTTGTCTCCGACATCTCCATAGTCGATCACGACAAAGATACCATGGTTAGTACGAGCCGCCTCCTTATAGATCTCTAATTGCCTCTCGTAACCGTGTCGAACCGTTCCGTGCGACCGCTTCATTTCGACGAGTACTCGCGCTTCATAGCCGCCACTGAATTTAAAATCGACGGGTCCTCCTCCCATATTGGCTTCCGGTGAGATGTCGATGTTGTTTGCTTTGCAAAAGCTATCGGCCATCGCGAAATAGATCAGTTGTGCGGCTCGCTCTCGTTTCGGCACTCCGTCAATCCAGAGCTCTTCCCACAAGTTTCCTTTTTCAACATGATGTTTGAAAAGGTCGAGGGTCTGATGAACCATATCGACGATCGTCGAAAAACCAGCTGAAAAATCGTAGCGCTGACCGGTCTTAAAGAGAGTGGTGTCGGTAGCCAGTATTTCTTTTAAGCGAAAGTAGCCGAGCGCATCCTTATTTGGATCATAGTGGGCGGCAGAGCCCTTTACGGACTGCAAAAACGAATCGAAAAGTTCGGCGGACTCCGTTGCAGCAGATCGCAACGCCGCCTTTCGTTCTGCGACGGTTGGTCGAGTGATCCCTGCCAAATACCTATTGACGCGGTCTCTAATCTGGCGGTTCGCAGTCGCCGCTGCTTCGATCTGTGACCAATCGTTTGCGATCGGCAAATCACGAACTATATCGCGAGGCACTAGGACGACAATCTTTTCCACGGCAGCGGGATCGTGAAAGGAGGGCAAACCGTATTCGTCAAGCTCGTCTTGCTTCCTCACCGGGATGCCTTGCGATTGACAGAAAGCTTCCGTCACCTTGGCGAGCTGGCTGGCGATAACCCGCGTGGTAAAGTCACTAATCGTGTCTGGGCCGACTCGGTCTTCAAAAAACCCCATGAGCGAGATCATTTCCGGGTCGCGAGCACCCAAATCAACGATCTCCTTTGAAGTGCGAAGAATCGTCTCCCTGATCTCGTCGGGCCGCGAATTGCCTGACCTGCCGCTCCCTCCATAACCGAGGCCATTTTCTGGAGGTTCACGAAGATTGAGGAGACGTCGGGCACCGCGCCATGCGGCGTCTCCTTCTGCTCGCGAGTCGTTTGTGAAGAACGTTTCTGAGCACCGTTTTTACGCAAGGTGTGGTTGCGATAGGCGGCGACAGAGTATCCA
>NZ_JBANBA010000203.1:0-7002 GCF_059803475.1 Bradyrhizobium sp. UFLA05-89
TAGAGCAGGCTCTGTTGCTGGTTCTCGTCGAGCAAGTTCTCGGGCGGAATCAGCTCGAAGACTTCAATGGCCGACAACTCCCACCCGTGCGAGGTGGCGCCGGCGCGCAACTCATCCTCGGTCTCGGAGAGAGTGATGTAGAGGCAGCACTCGTCAGCCTCCGCTCCCGCGATCAGGAACTGCGTCGCGACTGTCGTCTTGCCGGTGCCCGGGGCACCTTCGAGAAGGAATGCGCGTCCACGCTGAAGTCCTCCTCCCAGCACGTCATCCAGCCCCTCGATGCCTGTCCTTGCTTGACGCTCGATCCGTTGCGACACTCTATTGTCCGATCCTTGCTGCCTTTTTCCACACTGTCATACGCTCGGCCGGCCGCGAGCGAGCGGGCTGGTCGGCGGAAACGGAGACGCCTGGCGCAAAGCACCCCGCGGCTGCGGCATTGACTGTTTATTAGGAAGGTGGCGAGATGAGCGCGACCATCCGAAGGCACAAACGCTCGCGCCCTAAGCTGGGTTCCAGTGTACCTGCAGCCCTCAACCATCTCCCTATCGAGGACACCGCTCACTCGATGTCTGCTAGTGTTTGCGTGGGTAGCTCCTCAAGATCGTGGGAGCCCTAACAGGGCCCCAACTCCATGGCACTCGCGTGCCGGGCGGAGGAGCCGTCCACAGCATCTGGATTCATGCAGGCTTATGCGGCTTGGATTAAGGCCAACGCCAGGTCGTAGCCGACGAACCATCGGCTGCGGGCCCGCAATGCTGCTATAGAAGGATCGGGTTATGAGCAAGACGAAGGCGAGTTCATCCGACGCGGCTCTGCGAAAGCTCGATGGCCTGCTTCCAGATCTTGAGGCTCTCTACAAGGACGTGCACTCGCATCCCGAGCTGTCGATGCAGGAGACGCGGACGGCGGGCCTGGCGGCCGACCGGCTTCGCGACGCCGGCTACGAAGTGACAACGGAGATCGGCAAGACGGGTGTCGTGGGCATCCTGCGCAACGGCGATGGGCCTACCGTTATGCTGCGGGCCGACATGGATGCGCTACCTGTCCAGGAGGCGACCGGCCTGCCGTACCAGAGCAAGGTAACCATGATCAATCGGGACGGTGAAACCGTTCCCGTCGCGCATATGTGCGGCCACGACATGCACGTCACTTGGCTCGCGGGCGCCGCAAAGCTGCTCGCCGAGGCGCGGCCGACCTGGCGCGGCACGTTGATGGCGGTCTTTCAACCCGGCGAAGAGACGGCGGAAGGGGCGCAAGCCATGATCGACGACGGGCTGTTCAAGCGTTTTACCAAGCCGGATGTGGTCCTTGGCCAGCACGTCATGGTAGGGCCGTCTGGGACTGTCGCCGGACGTCCGGGCGCCATTACCTCCGCCGCAGACAGTCTGCAGATCCGTCTCTTCGGCCGCGGTGCGCATGGCTCGATGCCGCAGGCAAGCATCGACCCCGTGGTCATGGCGGCTGCGACGGTGATGCGGCTGCAGACCATCGTTTCGCGCGAGGTGGCCGCTGCCGAGGCGGCGGTCGTCACCGTCGGAGCGCTGCAGGCGGGCACCAAGGAGAACGTCATTCCCGACGAGGCCATCATCAAGCTCAACGTGCGGACCTTCGATGAAGGCGTGCGCAAGCGAGTGTTGGCCGCGATCGAGCGGATCGTCAACGCCGAAGCCGAGGCTTCGGGCGCGCCACGTAAGCCAGAGATCACCGCCTTGGACCATTATCCTCTGAATTTGAACGATCAGGACGCGAGCAAACGGGTGGTTGATGCGTTCCGGGCGTATTTCGGGAGCGAGAGGGTGCGGGAGACGGGGCCTGCGCCGGCGAGCGAGGACTTCGGATCGTTCGGGACCGAGTGGCATTCGCCCTCGGTGTTCTGGTTCGTTGGCGGCACCGATCCGGAAGTCTATGCTAAGGCCAAAGGGGCGAACAAAATCAACGAACTTCCGGTGAACCACAGTCCGAAATTTGCGCCCGTTCTCCATCCCACGCTAAGAACTGGCGTTGAAGCGCTGGTCGTCGCGGCGCGGGCCTGGTTGGCATCGTGATGCCGTCGCAGTTGATGGAGATCGGCAATTCGGGGACACAACGTTGTGGAGTCGCTTCCGTATCTGCTTGATCTTGCGGGCACGTTCGTCTTTGCATTGAGCGGGGCGATGGCGGGCGTCAGGCACAAGCTGGACCTATTCGGCGTGCTGGTGCTGTCGTTCGTGGCAGCGAACACGGGTGGAATAACCCGCGATGTCCTGATCGGAGCCGTTCCGCCCGGAGCTATCGACGACTGGCATTATTTGGGCGTGTCGCTCGCGGCCGGGGCCATTACATTCTTCTTCCCGTTGGTTGTCGTGCGGCGTTGGAATCCCGTGCTGCTGTTCGACGCCGCGGGCCTGGCGCTGTTCGCGGTGTCCGGAGCGCACAAGGCGCTCGCGCACGGACTGAACCCTGTCATGGCGACCTTGCTCGGCATGCTGACGGGAATCGGCGGCGGCGTGGCCCGGGACGTTCTGCTGGCCGAGATTCCGGTCGTGCTGCGCGCAGAGCTTTACGCCGTGGCGGCGCTGCTTGGCGCGGCGGTCGTCGTGATTGCCGCAAAACTCCAACTTCCTTCTGGACCTGCCGTGCTGGTGGGGGCGGCGCTGTGCTTCGGTCTCCGAATCGTCGCGATGAAGCGAGGCTGGAAGCTTCCGGTCGCGGTTCTGGGCACGCAAAGTACCGAAGACGGTGACAAGCCATCGAGATGACGTCGAGGATCTGAGGCAGCTTCCATTCTTTACTCCTCGATCGCCGGGAAGATGATGCGCGTCGACGATCTGGCCCAGATCCCGCCGGCCTATCCGACCTTTGGAGGGATCCTGGCTCGTGCTGCGTTGATGGCGGCAGGACAGCTTGGCCTGAACGTCGGTTGGCAGGCCGAACAATTGGACGGCGCGCAGGCTGTAGAGCCGCGATCAGGATCCGGTACTGAGGTGAGGCTCGTCAACTTGAGACGACCAATCGATGATGAAATGCACGGCGAAAAATTTGCGGCGTCGTGAAGCCCAGCGCCAGCGCAATGTCCGCGTTGGCGAGCTTGGTCGTGCGCAGATATTTCAGCGCCGTGTGTGTCCGGAGCTCATCCAGGAGGCCGCGAAAAGAGATGCCTTGCTGCCGAAGCTGACGCCGCAGCGGGCGGTCGCTGATGTCGAGCACTTTCGCCACATCGGCAAGGGTTGGAGGGTTGGCGATATCACGCAGCAGAAGTGCGCGGATTTCCCCGGCGATCCCAACTCGTAATTTCAGTTCGTCCAGCAGATTATCGCAAAGTGCAACGACCATCGGATAGCTCGTGTTGTTTCCGAGATGGGCGGCCTGGTCCAGCCAATCCGAACGAAAAACGATGCGGTTGAGCCGGCGCTCGAAATGTACCGGACATCCGATCGAATCCGCGGGCAGCCCTAAACCATCGGCTTCAGAATAGGTCAGGCTGACGTGATCGGGAGCGAATGCGGCGCCCATGAGGCGTCGCTCGAGCAGAGTTTGCACGCCCATACCTGCTTTACGCTAGGCGCTGCGTTGTAACGCAGTCATTGCGCCTCGCAGATGGTGGTGAGACCCCGCAGACTGCGCCCTGGATGGCTTTGGTTTGTAGCGATAGGCCAGCCGCATTCAAGAAGAGAGTTCTCGCATTGTTCTCGGGAGAGACTCACAAGGCCGTCGCTGGTCAAGAGATTTCAAGCTCGACTGACGAAGAACCTTCTCGACCCTGCTACTGTATGCCAAAGTCTTCTCGGGCCGTACAACGGGACAAGGAAAATCCGAAATCATGTTTATGGACCGTGGAATTGCCGACGCCGGCGCGATGGGTGAGGGGACTCTGCCTGGTCATCGGTCGCGGCTTGTCAACCGACGGGCCTTTGTGTTCGGCTCCGCTGCCGGTCTCGCCGCACTGGGCCTGGCCGGTTGCGCATCCGACTACATGAGCCTGGCCGAGGCGGAGAAAGTCTACGGGCCTGTGCCCAACGAGAAATTCCCGATCCCTGCGGTCGATGTAAGTAAGATCAATCCGAAATATTTTCGCAAGACAGTGCGCTATGACAGCAATGAGGCGCCTGGTACGATTATCGTCGATCCCAGCAAGTACTATGTTTACCGCATTGAAGGCGAGGGAAACGCGACGCGCTATGGCGCCAATGTCGGCCGCGATGGGTTCCGGTGGAGCGGGGAGGCATATGTCGGGCGCAAAGCCGAATGGCCTACCTGGACGCCACCCAAGGAGATGATCGCGCGACAGCCGGAGGCGGGCAAATATGCTCGTGGTATGCCGGGAGGTCTTGACAATCCGCTTGGTGCCCGCGTGCTCTACCTCTATCAAAATGGGGCGTACACGCTTTACACGATCTATAGCACTAGCGACCCTGAAACGATCGGGAACGGCATTACGAGCGGCTGTACCGGCCTCCTCAGCCAGGACATGCTCGACCTCTATTCGCGAACGCCCGTCAAGACGAAGGTGATAGTGCTGCCGGCATAGGCAACGGCGTCGGTCCAGGCGCCGCCGGTAGCTCTCCGAGAGGCCCGTCGGCTTGACCTACGCCGCCTTGGCGCCGGCCGTCCGGCTATGAGCCTTGGGGGTGGTATCAGCTGCGATCTGTGCTCTGGTCCGCTTGGTGCGCGTGTGCCCATCGGTAAAATTCATCGAACGCGCGCCGCGGCTTAAATTGGTGTCGCGACGAAATCCGGACAGCAGGCTGGAGCGCTGCGTGCTCGTCGCGCAAGCCTCGCGCCGTGTTCATCGCGCCGAGCGCTGCAACGAGGTCGTTAAGTCCTTGGACTGTGTCGGTAGCCTCAAGAATGAATAGCGGCTGGCCGCGCTTCACATCCTGGCCAAGGCCAGCAGTTTCATCACCCACCCCGTGTATGGCGAGCAATGCAGCCACCTGGAGGTCACAATTTACAGCGGAGCCTCCTCCTTTTCATTCCGTCGAGGGTACCCCGCATCAGCCCTGGCTAGGCTCGCGGACCCTGACCCGTAGACGGGCTCGCGATGTGCAATCCCGAGATCGTTCAAGGCCCTTTTGGTGAACTATGGCGCATCACCCATTTGGTGAACTATGGCGCATCACCCAGCCGTTCGCGTTAATCTAGGCAGCGCGTTCCTTGTCTAAACGTTCGGCGGTCGGCGGCTTCTTGCACCTGTTTTTCGTAATTGCCGACCAACCTCTCAACACTATCGGCCCACATCCTCAGCAATGAAACCTGAAAGCGAAGCATTGGTTTCAGGGCATTCACGCCGATTGCTGTCGCTGCGGCAATTCGCCTTTGTGGGTCGCTCGTAGGGTTCTTGTCTGTCATGCTGTTCGCTCCTTAGCTGCGGTGCTATGGCCAAACTAAGCGTCGGTTAGCGCACCTTGCGACTCTAAACGCTCGGCCAGAACTTGATCTGCCGCGAGTCTCGCAGCTCGGTCGTGATGCAATTCATCCAGGCTCTTCAAGTAAGCGACTGCCGCTATTTGCAAGAGATCGAAATCATGTCGGCCGGTATCACCAAGATTAGTGACGTAGCGATAGAGAGCCGAACGCCTTATGTCCTCCTCGCTGACACCGCTATGGAGCAGCAAGTAGTTCCGCCAAGCGAACGCGCACGCGCCTTCTATAGCCTGAGAAGTCATGGGCTACTCCCAAACCTCAGAGAAAGGCTGAGGAGCCGTTTCGTTCCGCGAACTCTCGGATGTAATGTTGTTCCGTCGCTGCTGTAACGTTGTTCCGTCGCTGCGCTGATCGCGGACCGGAGGACAACGGCGCACGCTGCCGCGGTGCTGGAGGCGGCGGCGCGCGCTTCGGTCTTCACAATCACAAAGGATCTAAGGCGGCGGCGGCTAAGTGGAGCGGAGAGCTCTCGTCCAGATTGGAGGCTGCCACAAGACTACACGAACAAGCTGGTAAGAGGATTTCTGTTCAAAGAACTTTTTGTGCAGGCATGGTGATGCCCGGAAAATGGATCAAGATCGAAGGCTGATGGGTCGGGCGAACGGCGCTGATTGCTCGGTGTTATAAGTGCTGGAAAAGGAATTCGTGTCCTGTTCTAAGAGGAGATCGCGGGGGCTGGCGAAGGGAGTTCGGCGGTGAGCTTCATGAACCAGCCTGGCGCGCTTCGCGCTCGGGAGGATGCTCATCATAATTCCCTGCGCCACGCCTGCCGCAAGCTTTACAGATGAATCGCGGCCACAATGTTCACTCCCGATCGGGGATGTTCGTCTTGCTACCCCAACGGGAGGATGTGTGTTCGGGCATTTTCTGTTTGACGCATGCTAAGCTCGCGCGCGCGACTTTTGGTGGACGGGAAATAGGACAAGGAAAGCCGGGCACAAGGCAACGTTTTTTCGCACCGCTTCGATCTCCGCGCTGCTGTCGGGATTGTATCTGATCTTCCAGGCGATCGTCAGCTTCGGCTTTGGCGGCTACATGGCCGGCCGGATCGCGCGGCCTACGCCTGCGCTCGTAACGATTGAAGATGATGGCGAGCGGTGGGACGGGCAGCATGGACTGATGTCATGGGCGCTCGCGGCGCTAATCGGCGCAGCACTGCTCGCGATCCTCGGTGCGTCCGCGATCGAGCGCTCGCCGATGCGCAGCTCGGCTGGCAGTGCAACTGCCGCCGAGCCGCTGTTGAGCTATGAGCTTTCGCGCCCCGCGTCGGCCGCCAATACTGATATGCGGGAAGCCCGCGCCGAACGCAAAGACCGTTCTGGCGAAGCTGCAGAGAGCCGATAGATCGCGCGGGCGGGCAACGAAGCGATGGACTAGGCGCAAAGTGATGGCCGACGTCCCGGGCGGGCGCAAAAGGAGCCAATGGATGCCGGCCCATCACTTTCCGGTCTCTGCTAGCCCAACTTGCGCAGATTCGGGGGGTCGGTTCAGGCAAATCAATGCCTTAGCTGAAAAGTCGCCACTACACATTTGTCTTGAGGTCAGGCGCTGCGCACGAGGGGCGGCAACTCATGCTCGGCGAGGCGCATGCGCTTGGGC
>NZ_JBANBA010000204.1:0-6993 GCF_059803475.1 Bradyrhizobium sp. UFLA05-89
GCAGATCGTAGGCGGGCGACAGGACCGGCGTCCGCCGGTCGGGGTAGATCAACGACCAGTTCTTCAAGTGCATGTCGGCGTTGCCGATCAGCGTGCTGAACACGAGTCGTCGGACGAACTCGGCGAGGCCGGCCTCGCCGGTCTCAATCGCGAGAACGCGCGCGATGCTCCGGTAGTTGGCCTTATCGTATTTTTCGTCCGGAAATACGCCGAATACCTGCGCGAAGTCCTCCATGTGAACCGCGCCATCGGCCGTGCGGTCGAAGCGCTTCACGGCGAGCGCCCGCCCCCTCAGTTCGCCGATCCCCTCCGGAAGACCTTTGATCGCGTCGACGTCGATCAATTGAAGTTCGGGCACTTCCATGCCTATGTCCTTCGCCAGGGTCATCATGGAGTATTCGTTCTCAGGTACGCCGGGATACTGATGTGACGGTAGCTTCACGATCCATGAACCGCCGACACCTTCGACGGGAATGGTCAGGCCGCCTTTCTTGGGATCGTTCTTGAGCGCGGAGAACTTCAGCTGCACGCCTGCGAGCGAGAAGCGCAACATGTTCTGCCGTTCGTCGGGCGTGAGATCCTCCTCGACCTGGGGTGGCAACGCTTCCCCGTCCGCCGGATGGACCGACAGGGCGCCCGGAAGGTCCCGACCTAGCATCCATATGAGGAAGAACTCGCGCCTTTCCTTCACGCCCGCGCGTTCCGCGAGGTAGCGACGCAGTGGGCCTTCTGGCAGAAGGTTGGAGAAGAATGGCGGGAGGACTTGTTGATACGGTTTGAACGAGGTGAGCAGGTTTCCGAACGAGTCCTTGAACGACAGGCTTAAGGTGGCACGGTTGGCGTCATCGATGTAGTTCTGGTTGAAGGCGAGCAGCGAACGGTCGCCCTGCACGAGCGTGAGAGTCGCGATCGGGGTGTCGTGTAGGCGTACGTTTAGAACGGATACATCAGGCATCGTCGTTCTCGTCGTCGAGAGCGTAGGCGGGGCGGGGGGCTTCTACGGGATGAGCGATCCTATTGCGCAGCCCCTGCAACACGCCTGCAGAATTTTCCAGCACAGCCTTGGGTATCGGTTCGGCCCGATAATGGCGCAGGGTCTCGACAAGGTCTGCGACGAGTGCCAAGTCGGTTTTCGAAAGATGGACCTGCTTCAGAAAGCGGAAGTATTCGGCGATGCGGTCGAGCGCTGCGGAGCTTCCGTAGCGTTTCCTTTGACTGGAAACGATTCGTTCGGCCTTGGCGAAGAGATCCGACGATCCTTTCTCGGAGGAGATTTCGGTGGCGTTCGAGCGCAGTACGCCCTCTACCGCGGGAAGAATTTTCTTGGGCACCAGCACGACCTCCAGATCCAGCGCCCTTGCCATCTGGATGAAACTGGATAGGCCCGGTTCGAGGCGGCCGGTCTCGATTTGCGATATGTGCGCCTGAGTCAATCCCGCGCGGACGGCCAGCGCGCGTTGGCTCATGTCTAGCTTGGCGCGCTGGGCATGCACGGCTTTGATGAGTTCTTCGCTCTGATACGACACGATACAATATCCTAATCAAGCAACAAGTTTGATAAGTTCTATATATCGATCCTAAGCTGAGCACAAGAGGTTGATAATTATTATTTTCAAATTCCCGTTTTGATAATTAAAATATATCAATTTTAGGCTCAGTTCGGGACCATCCACGTAGGAGCCATTCTGGGCCGTGCAGGAGCCATCTGGACGGTCGGCAGCCTCGTCCCGCCCGGTCGGCCCCTGCAAGTATGGTCCAGACACCGCTGTCCGACGTCCCGCCAGATCGCATAGGGCCCGCACACTCGATGCGCTCGCATCACCCGAAAACCGGTGCCCGATATCGGTTTCACCAGAGGCTGTACGTTCGGCAAAAGCCAAGAGAAATCGATCGAAGCAGCCCATGACTACATCGCGGAGTGGTTCTGCGCCATACGGGGCGGCAAGGTCGTCCGCCTGCAGCGGACGAAATCCCGCTCGACCCCATCAAGGCCGAGGTGCTCGCTCGTTTGCGCGAGCATTATGCGGCGGGGACGGCTTAGCGGTCTTATCGCGACTGGCCAAATAGTCGCGCACCGCGTCGACACGATAGAGCGGGCGGCCATCGACGTAGCGCCATTTCAGCGGGCGCTTTGGATCGCGCCGCCACTGCTCCAGCGCTCCGGGCGTGCGCCGGATAACCGCGGCCGCCTCTAATGCCGTCCGATTAGAGCTGCCCGGCAGCGTATCGATATCGAACGTCGCGGGCGGCGGCACGCCACGGTTCTTGCGACGACGCTTCGTGGCAGGTGACATTTTCCCGCTACCCGGCGACCCAAATTCCTCGGTCCGAGTCATTTCATTCTTGCCGCACATGCCTCCCGCCCCCAACCATGATCGGTCTTAGGCAATAGGATCGTAGGCTTCTACGCAAGAAAGAAATCCAGTGCGCAGGTATAGCTGCTGGGTAGCTGTGGCGTACAAATAGGACGAGCCGATTCAGTTGAAGGCGGCGGCGCGCTCTGGCCTGATCTCCGTAAGCATGGGGCTGCGCGAGGGGACGGGTTAGCGCCTTCGGCCAGAGGCCAGCCCGAAGCAGGAACCCCAAGGGTCGAACAGGCCTCGATGCAGAGCCCTAGCTCATTTAAAACTTTATGCACGGGCGAGTTTCGGCTCGTGTTCGGCGGCGGCACGGCTTTAAGCCGTGCCCATAAGCTGACCAAGCGCATGTCGGAGGATGTCGATCTGAAGATCGTTCCTCCGGGCAATTCCTCGCGCGGGGCCTTGCGCAAGCTTCGTGGCAATATCACCGACGCGCTGCTTGCGGCAGGCATGCGACGAGAGGTATCTCGTTTCGATGTATAAAGGACAGTGACGGGCTGTTGCCCGCGGGGGGAGTCGGCGCGCTTCTTTTGGTCGGAGAGACCGCGCCGACGTCGAGCCGAATGAAGCAAGGCGAGAGTAACGACCATACCTGCGAGGCTACCTCTCAGCTGTCCAAAGAATATCGTCTCTCCCGCTTTTGAAAAGCTGCCGCACCACCCTCTAGTATCCGGCAGACCTGCTGCCGCGTGCTCTGGGCATCTTTGCAATCTTCTAAAGCGCCAGCGGAATACAAAAATGAGGGAAGCCGCCGTTCTCCTTCACGCACTGTGGGGCGCATCTCGAAAGTGGCTCGGTAAAGGCGATTTACAGGCGGCATGGACCGCTGGCATTGATCGGCTCGCGCGCCAAGCTTATGCAGCATTGGGCTGACCGGATCGATGGCTTTGCCGATCCAAAAAAAATCGAGCCGTTCTCAAGGTGTCCGCACAGTCCGTCCCCAACAACAGAAGAGGAGGAGGAGGCGGCTGGTGGGCCCGCCTGGATTCGAACTAGGAACCAGACCGTTATGAGCGGCAGACTACCGGTCAGATTCGTTGATTTTGCTGCGTTTTTGGTTGAGTTTGATCATGTTCGTCGTGGTTTGTTCACGTCGTTTCTGGTGCGAAACTGGTGCGGTGGCGAATGCTTAGGGACGGGATCAGCGCTAGATGACCGCTCTTCTCTCATTCGAGCTTTTGGTACGCGCCTGCCATCCATGTACTGACTTCAGGGACACTTTGACATTTGCGACCAGGCGCTTGATTCAAGGAAGTGAACGTGACACCGACTAAGCAGCCGCGACCGTTGAGCAGTCGAACTGAAGATTGCTACGACGTGATCCAGAAATCTATGCGACCGGCATCGCTCATGAGTGAAGCCGATCTCGGCGTAGAATCCGCCGCCGTCCCGGTGCCCCGAATTGATCAGGCCCTCATCGGCGACAATCTCGTCGGCGAGATCGTCCAAGGCCTCGAATGCGCTGCGACCGGTCCATTTCCCGCAGCTCAGATCAATGTGGCTGCTGAGCCTCCGGACATAGGTCGCGACCAGGTTGCCGAAAACGCGCGCGTGCTCCTCGCTCTCGAATCCTCGCAGGCTGATCGAAAGGTTCTCGGCGGCGGTCGGCGGCGGGATTTCAAGTGCCGCGCGAACTTGTGCCTGTATGGGTCAAAAGTCGGTCATCTGCGTGTCAAACGCCATCCGGAACTGCCCCCTTTGCGTCATGAAGAACTGCCCCCACCCTCGGGTTCATGATGTCGGTTGAAGGTTGGCTCCGCCGCTGACGGGACGGAGGGAGGCGGAGCCGACCGGAGGGCCGTCAGCGGCGGGCGGCTTGATGAGGCCGCTCTTTCGCTTGGCGCGGAGCCGGTAGCTGTCGCCGCGGATGGTCAGCACGTGGCTGTGGTGCAAGAGCCGGTCGAGGATCGCGGTGGCGACCACTGGATCACCGAACACGGCAAGTTACCCCTATTCTTGACCGGGTCGTGTCTCACGTCACGATTACCGACCCGCATCATTTTCTGTTTGGACGGCGGCTTGCCGTCTTGAAGGAACGATCGGGGCGCGGTCCCGCCTACATTGTTGTCGCGCTGCCGGATGGACGGCGGCGGGGGGTTCGGATCGCGTCGACAGATCTCGCTGAGCCGCCAAACTGCGCCAGCATTGCCGACCTGCGGCGCATCAGCGCGCGCACGCTCATCCCATTGATGCAACATTTGAGCGCGAGTCTGGGTCTTCTCGACGAGAAGGTGATTCGCGATGACCCACCGACCGCTTCCAGGTCGCGTTGCGTATCGACCCCTGCCGACCTTGGCAAATCCACCCGGCCGTCCAACGACCGACATTCCGCGCCTGTGGCCGAATCTGTCGACCGCGACGCAAACCCAGATTGCTCAAACGATCGCCGCGCTGATGCGGCGAATGCAAGCGATCCCCGGCACGCCCGGAAGGGGACTGGGTCGTGCTGATCAGATCGAACATCGCTGACGAGCGGCTCACGACCGCACACCGAGCCAAGTTGGCCTATGTCTACGTGCGGCAGTCATCCGTAAACCAGGTGCGCCAGCATCAGGAGAGCACCGAGCTACAGTACCGTCTTGTCGATCGTGCCATTGGTCTGGGCTGGCCGCCCGAGCGCGTCCAGGTGATTGACGAGGATCTGGGCAAATCCGGTGCTGGCGGCGTGGATCGTCATGGTTTCCAGGAGCTCATTGCCGAGATCGGCCTTGGCAACGCCGGTCTTGTGGTGAGTCTCGACGCCTCGCGCTTGGCCCGCAATAACCGGGACTGGCATCAGCTTCTCGAGCTGTGCTCGGTATTCGGCGTGCTGATTGCGGATGGCGAGCGGCTTTACGATCCGCGCGCCTACCACGACCGCCTGCTGTTGGGCTTGTCCGGCATCATGAGCGAGGCGGAGTTGCACCAGCTTCGGATGCGCCTTCACCAAGGGGAACGCCAGAAGGCGGCGCGAGGCGAACTGCGGTTGCCCCTACCAGCCGGGCTCGCCTACGATCGCGCGGGCACAATTATTCTCAATCCCGATGAGGAGGTGCAGGCCCGCCTTCGCCTTGTGTTCGCCAAATTCCAGGAACTGCAAAGCGCCCGCCGTGTGATGCGTTACTTGGACCGGAACGGATTGTCATTGCCGGTTCGGCCGCTGCTTGGACCATCTCCACACGAGGTCGTCTGGCGTGCCCCAGATAACGTGCGCGTCCTTAGTATCCTTCAAAATCCGGCCTATGCTGGGGCGTATGTTTATGGCCGCCGGCAGAAGGATCCGAGCCGATGCCGGCCGGGATCGCTGACGGGAACGGTCAAGGTGGCGATCGCGGATTGGGCGGTTTGCCTCCACGCCGCCCACCCAGGCTATATCAGCTGGGAGGAGTTCATGGCCAACCAGGGGCGACTGGCAGATAACCTCTGTCGCTATGAGGCAGGACACGCTGGCGTACCGCGCAAGGGAGCAGCCCTGTTACAAGGACTTGCGATCTGCGGCCGTTGTGGACGGCGCATGAGCATGCGCTACACGGGCCCGAATGCCGACTATCCGGTCTATTGCTGCCGCTCGGATCGGGACCAGCAAGGCAGTGCGCTGTGCCAGGAAGTTCGGGCCTTGGCAGTTGACGCGCTGGTCGAGCAGGTGGTCCTCGACGCCCTGATGCCCGATCAGATTGAGATCGCGCTCGCGGCGGCGGGCCAACTGGAGCAGGAGAGCTGTCAGCTCGAGCGCCAGTGGGCGCTTCGCGTGGAGCGCGCCCGCTACGAAGCCGAGCGCGCCCGGCGTCAGTATGACGCCGTAGAGCCCGAGAACCGTCTTGTGGCGCGCTCACTTGAGCGGGCTTGGGAAGAGAAGCTGCGTGTCGTCGAGGCGGTCGAGCAACAGCATGAGCGTTGGCGTGTGCAAGAGCCGCTTCTGATCGGCCCGGCGGAACGCGCAGGCCTACAAGCGCTCGGAGAGAACCTGCCGCGGATTTGGAACGCGGCCACCACGTCGGCAGCCGATCGCAAGCGCATTCTGCGATTTGTCATCCGCGAAGTCGTTCTTGATCAAAAGCGGACCCGAGGTCAGGTGTGGCTCAAGATCGTCTGGCAGACCGGCGCAACCAGCGAGCATCACGTTCAACGGCGCGTTCACACCTACCGCAACTACATCGACCTTGACCGGTTGCGGCGACGGATCGTCGAGTTGAATGCTGAACACAAAATGGATGGCGAGATCGCGGCAATACTCAATCAGGAAGGCTTCGTCGCGGCCCGAGGCTGTGCCTTCAAAGGCGAGAACGTCTGGGTGTTGCGTACCCGCTGGGGCATTCCCACCGTCAAAATCAACGGCGTGGACAAGAATCCGATGCGCTGGCCCGACGGTAGCTTCTCGATTCAGGGCGCAGCGGCTGAGCTTGGAGTAACCCCGCAAACGGTGTTCGATTATCTCGCGCGCGGATTGCTGGCAGGTCGTCAGTTAACCAAAGGCCAGCCGTGGCAGATCGAGCTCTCAGACGAACAAATCAGTCAGCTTCGCAATCAGGTACGACGCACCAAGCGTTCGAAGAAGGAGGCATCATGAAGTCATCGGGTCGGCGAACACTGTGCCCCATTCGGCAACGCTGCGGTTCGACGTGATCAGCATGGCGCCGGTTTCGTAGCGCCGGCT
>NZ_JBANBA010000205.1:0-6688 GCF_059803475.1 Bradyrhizobium sp. UFLA05-89
AGGAAGGGCAGCGACAAGCCAAGAACGCTGCCATGCCGCAAAAACTCGCGGCGATTCACGCGGCCATCGACGTAACCATCAATTAAATGGTTCTCGATCGGTGTGAGGCCGGCGCGAAGAGTGTCCAGTAGGCCAACGTTTCGTCTCATGGAAGCTCCTCCTCTTTTCCGAACGTGGATTAGCCACGCTCGGCACATCGCCTCTCAGGGTGTTAATGTTAGTTCCCGCGATCGAGCTCGAGGTCCAGCACCAGAAGGACAGAGAGCAATTTCATACCCATCCATCGCTATGACACGTTACTTAGCACTTAGCGCGCAAAGACTCCCCGATCGACGGGAGGGAAGTTGCCATAGCTTCAGGTGAAGCGTCTTTTAAATCTCCGCCGCGATGCGACTGTCCACGTTGCTAATCAAGTCCGCCCCGCTTGATTGTGTTCACGCGCCATTTCTTCGAGCGGAGCTTCTCTAACAAAGATTAGCTGCATCACCGGCGAGTAGCTCCATCTCGGCGGTGGACTCGGTCATCAAGCCGGCTGTTGGCAATTATTATCGTATAGACAATGATGAACGATGCCTCCCGATCGAACGACGTCGTGAGCGAAGCCGCTATTATCGAGTGGACTTGACACGTCTCGCCACGCTCTCCCCTGCCGCAAGAACCTGCCGTGTATCCGAACCGGCCATCTCGACTCCTTCAACCATTTCAGTCCCACATCCGCCATCGCCCACCCTCGCTCGTCGCGAAGCGCCAATCCCCGGGCTACTGTTCTAAACATATGACACGCATAAGCGTGTCGATTTGCAACAAAATGTCCCAGTAAAGCGCAGGCTTTTGACAATTAAGTCGTATTGAGTGCAGTTTTCCATCGCCTTCCTAACTGCTCATTCGATCCAACACTTGCGATGAAACGCAGGGATCCCCCGACGCGCCGACAAGGAGTTCCTGAAGCCGCTGATCCAGGGGCGGTGCAGGACATTCTCGAAGCCTAGATGGCGGAGGCGTACAAAGGGAAGCTCCGAAGCACAGCCTACACGCGTTCGCTGATCACCCGGATTGGCAAGATCGAGCTGAAGGTGCCGCAGGACCGCCAGGGGTGCTTCTCGACCGAGCTGTTGGAGCACGCTGTCATGTGCACTTCCTGCGCAATGCGCTCGACTACATGCCGCGCAAGTTCGGTGACGATTGCCTGCTTGAGCTGCGCTGGATGTACGACCGGTGCGCCTCGCAGAGGTGCGGCGCGATCTGGCCGCCTAGCTCCGCCAATAGGGCGGCAAGTAGCCCAAGCTCACCGGCTGGGGTCGAAGAGAACATCGACGAGACGCTCACCTACTTCCGCCTTCCGCTGGCGCACCGCAAGCACGCGAATTCGACCAAGATTCTGGAGCGTCTCAACGCGGAGATCTATGTGGTACGAATCTTCCCCAATGCCGAAAGCTGTTTAAGGTTGGTGCGGGCGCTGATCGTCGAGCGCCACGAGGTTTCCGGCTTGAGGACCATCGCAATCTGACTCAAGGAGCACAAAAAGGAGGCGCTCCGCCGGGCTGCCTGATCGATGCTCGGGCTCACCAATGGGATGCACGCCACCCTCTCCGCCGCCAGTCGCTCGCCGCGCTTCGCTTTGGGCAAGCGAGCGACGGCGGCTCCGAGGGGATGGCTCGGCCGGACCCCATGATCAATCTTGCTGAACCTGATGCACAGAACTGGAAAATTGCTTCGGATGATAACGGCTCGGTCACCATCTCGCGCGCGCCGGAACAGCAAAAATCTAGAGCCGCTTTTACACAGCGGAAGCGACCCCTTGCCTAGAGTTGCCCGTCAGTAACGCTCGGCGCGATAAGGAACTGGATCAACAATGGGCGTCTCATTGTTCATCATCTCGGCGAGGAGACGACCCGTTGTTGGACCTAGCGTAAAACCTTGGTGACCATGTCCAAAATGTAGCCAGAGGCCGCGATGACGCGAAGCTTGGCCGACGACAGGCAGCATGTCAGGCATGCACGGCCGCGTGCCAATCCATGGCTCCGGATCGACGGGTTTGCCAAGCTCAATCAGCTTGCGCGCGGCTTGCTCCGCCTGCGTAAGCTGCGCGAGGTCTGGCTTGCCGTCGGGCGCAGCAAGTTCGACGCCTGTGGTGATGCGCATGCCTCTGGTCATTGGCGCCAAAACATACCCGCTAGCCGCATCGTACAGGGGCAAGTCGAGCGACCCACCACCCGCATAATGACGATGGTAGCCGCGTTTTCGGACCATTGGAAAGTGATAGCCGAATCGCTTCAATAAGTCCGGCGACCATGGTCCAAGCGCAATGACCGCTGTTTCAGCTTCGATTCGGCCATCCTCCGTAGCAACAGACCAGCCGCAACTGGCAGTTTCGGACAAGCTTTGCGCATCTCCACGAAGCACGTGTCCGCCTGAGCGCGTGAAAAGATTGGCGTAGGCCGAAACCAGCGCGCCAGGATCGGATGCTGTCCACGGCTCTAGCCAATGTAATCCGCCAGCCCCACTATCGGCGAGTGCGGGTTCAGCCTGCTTCAGATCGTGGGGGCCCATGACTTTAAACTGCACGTCATAAAGCGACCGCAAGGCCTCAGCCGCCGCGGCTTCCGCATCAAGACTCTTCTGCGCGCGATGAAATGTCCGAAATCCGTTGCGGCGGACGAGATTGCCGGCCCCGGACTCGCGGATCAGATGCTCGTGCTCCCGGGTTGCGCAGGCAATGATTTGCGCATAAGCCGCCGAGATGCGCGCGTGTCGCGCAGGAAACGAGTGCCACCAATAGCGAAACAGCGGGCCAAGATGATACGGAAGCGCTGCGAGACGAAACCGCACGTCGTTGGTGCGCCCAGCGAGGATATTCGCGAGTTCGCGCCACTCCCGCGGCATCGGGTACGGTCGCAACGCCTCGCTTTGAATGATCCCCGCATTGCCATAGCTCGTCTCCTGGCCTGGCACTGTGCGATCGAGGAGCGTAACTGACCAGCCCCGCTGTTGCAAATGTAGGGCTGTTGCCACGCCCACTACTCCGGCGCCAAGAACGATCGTGCTCCTCATGACTCTAACTCACCTGTTGCTTGCTTTTTCGAACATCGATCACTGACTCGCATCTCCACAACGCAGGTAACCGTCGAATGGACTGTTTGAACTTACACCTGAAGCAGACACTTGGTTGTCCGGCGATCGTCTGCGTCTATGCTTCTCGATCGAACTATTTGGGAAACCTCGACCGCAGAATGAACTCTGCATCGATATATCGATGCCGTTGAAGTTGGGTCCCGAAAGCTTTTGTACTCATCGGAGCCTCATTTGAAGATTGGCGCGCAGTCATGAAGCCTCCAGAAGCGAATGGCGCCGGTTTGTGCGAGTTCTCTCCCATAGCCGCATACCAAAAATCTGATCTTACAGTCGGCTCAGGAGAAGCGTCAGAAGGGACCGACTGCCGTATCATTCCAATAGACCGGCAATCAGCCGATGAAATTCATCAAAAATTCCCTTCAGACGCGGAATTTCGGCGTTCACGGGGGAGTATTGCGCTAATCAATACTGTCATGTCGCTACAATAGAGGCACACGAGGCATTGCTAACCACTGGGACCCGCCAAAACAGTAGCGGCTAAACTCGTCTAGTTTGGTATTGGGTTAGACGAGTAAGAATGGTGATCTTTCCGTCCGATCCGCTCTTGGGAATACCTTGGCTCCGGCTCCAGATGAAAAATGTGAGCTCCGTGGATCTTCCCGGTTGGCCCATTCTGTGTACCTAGCGAGCTCAGAGGAGCGCGCGATTGGTGTGATGTGCACAATGAACCCGTGATACGTTCAACTTTTTACGCCATCCAAAAAACGTCTATTCCAATAAGAACAGGAGAGTTTCTCGATGCGCTTGTTCGCCGCCACGATCGCTACGGAAACGAATACTTTCTCTCCCATCCCGACGAGCCTCTATGCTTTCAAAGAAGGCACGTTCCTGCGGCCCGGCGAATATCCTCAAGACGAGCCGCCCATGTTCACAGAGCCGCTTTGGGTCGCCCGTCGTAGGGCAGCTGCCGAGGACTTCATACTGATCGAGGGGAGTTGCTTTTTCGCCCAGCCCGCCGGCCGTACCAACCAGCGCGACTACGAGTTCATGCGCGATGAGATCCTAGGCCAGCTCAAGGCGGCGATGCCCGTTGACGGAGTGCTGCTGGGTCTTCATGGGGCCATGATGGCGCACGGCTATGACGACGTTGAAGGCGACATATTGCAGCAGGTGCGCACCCTCGTCGGACCACAATGCATCATCGGCGTGACGCTTGATCCACATTGCCATCTTACGACGCAGCGCGTGAAGCTGGCCGACGTCATCGTTCTGTTTAAGGAATATCCTCATATCGACACGGTGGAGCGTGCTGAGGATGTTGTCGACATCGTCTTGAAGACACTGCGCGGGCAGGTAAAGCCCGTTATGTCGCTGTACGATTGTCGCCAGATCCAAGGTTATCACACGACCCAGCCGGTCATGCGCGCCTTCGTGGATCGAATTAAGGGAATGGAGGGCAAGGACGGCGTACTCTCGATCTCCATCTGCCATGGCTTTGATTATGCCGACGTGCCGGAACTTGGAAGCCGTATCCTTGTCGTTATGGACAACGACAAAGCGAAGGGCGACGCGCTAGCCACCGAGCTCGGCAGCGATCTTGTCTCGATGCGCGGGAAGACTATGCCACAATTTTATTCCGTAGAGGACGGCATAGACGCCGCTATTGCATTCGAAGACGCGCCAGTCGTTATCGCCGATCGTGCGGACAACGCGGGTGGTGGCGCGCCTTCTGATAACACGACGATTCTGCGTCGCCTCATCGAGCGGGACGTCGAGAACGCCGCGTTTGGGCCCATATGGGACCCGATCGCAGTTCGGCTCTGCTTCGACGCCGGTGAGGGCGCCGTGTTCCCGCTGCGTATCGGCGGCAAGATCGGACCTTCATCCGGCGCACCGATTGATGCCATGGCGACCGTCGTTGGGCTTAAGCGTGATTGCTGGCAGAGCTTGGGTACGAGCCGATGGCGGCTTGGAGACTGCGCCGCGGTGCGCGTGGGCGACATCGATATCGTCCTGAGTTGCAATAGGACGCAAGCTTTCGGGCTCGAGCTCTTCAGGAACGTCGGCATTGATCCGCTCGCGAAAAAGATTGTAGTCGTCAAATCAAGCAA
The DNA here is from genome assembly GCF_059803475.1 of Bradyrhizobium sp. UFLA05-89. Classification (NCBI taxonomy): domain Bacteria; kingdom Pseudomonadati; phylum Pseudomonadota; class Alphaproteobacteria; order Hyphomicrobiales; family Nitrobacteraceae; genus Bradyrhizobium; species Bradyrhizobium sp. UFLA05-89. The sequence goes on from NZ_JBANBA010000205.1 coordinate 5,184, forward strand.
CCACTTCAGGGCGGCCTACGGTCCTATTGCCAAAAAGGTAGTCTATATTGACGGCGACGGACTCTTGAGCGGCGACGCCCGCAAGTGGCCATATACGCGCGTTCACCGCCCTATTTGGCCACTCGACGACAAGACGGATCCTGGTCTTATCCTTTAACGAGACCCGCACGCACGGGAGTTTGGTTAACATGTTCATCTAATCGTCGTCTGCAGACGACTGCCGATGAACAGGTAGTCCATGCTTACTGGCGCGCAGGCGCCCGGAACGGCGCATGCGTCGATGATCGCGTGGTCATATCGGTCGGTCCTCGGGTAGACAGACGCGCTCTCTAGCCGCCAATATATGGCTCGGCCATGAACGCTATCGTGGCGAGTTCAATTGCTTTTGATATGACTAGCCGGGCGACATTACGCGGCGACTCCTGCGGGAGTCGCCGCTACAGAAGGCCGACCTAGAGATCGCGGGACCCCGTCATCCGTTAGTGCATCGGATCGCGAGCTAGCCAGCGATGGTGACGGAGACACTCCTGGTTGCCAATCGAACCGGTGTTATGTCTTTCCGGCATCCTGCAGGAACAACTGGTGCAAGCCCGTCGGCTGCACGCCGACGACGCCTTTTTTGGTTGCAGTTAAGTGGTCGTAGAAATATCCGTAGAGCTCTGGCGATTCTTGAAGCAGCAGCCGCTGGATTTTACCTGCAGCCACCCGCTGCGCATCAAGATCGAGCGCGGCGAAGTAGCCCTTGACCATCATGTCATATTCCTGGCTCTTGAAATGCGACGCATTCCAGGTGCCGCTGCTCGTCAGAAATGTAAGGTAGGCGTTCGGCACGCCGCGATGACCGTAGTCGGCTATCTTGATCGCCGCGTCGAGCCAGCTGGATTTACCGGGGGTCGCATCCCCATAAAAAGTGCTCCGATCCATGACGTTGAGATTGAGGTCAATGCCGATCTCCTTTACCCAGCTCTGGATGAGCTGGGCGTAGCCGGGGATCTCAAAGAACTGCGGAGCCGTCAGCGTGACCTGGAAGCCTTTCTCCATCCCTGCTGCTTTCATCAGCTCTTTCGCCTTGCCGATGTCCTGGTTGCGTTGCGGCACCGTCGGGTCGGTCGAGGGATAGAGCGGGGTGAAGGGATTGTCGTTGCCAATTGTCGCGCGGCCCTTCATCAGGCCTTTCACGAGCTTCTCGCGATCCAAACACAGCGCGATCGCCTGGCGAATACGCGGATCATTGAAAGGGGCCATTTCGCAGTGCATTTGGACGGCCGCATGCGCGCTGGATTTTAAGCTGATGATGTTGATTGTCGGGTCGTTCAGCAACGCTACGCCGGAGAACGCGGGAAACGCGGCGACAACGTCGACTTGTCCGGCCTGTAGCGCGAGGATTTGCGGCTGGATATCGGCGAAGAAGATGAATTCTGTCCTCGCCGGCAGCGCCTTCGGTCCCCAGTAATCATCATTGCGCACGAAGCTCGCACCTACGTTCCGAGTGTACTTTTCAACCT
>NZ_JBANBA010000206.1:0-6675 GCF_059803475.1 Bradyrhizobium sp. UFLA05-89
ATTATACACTCTCAACCGGCTACCGGCCTCTCGGCTCTTGCCCCCGCGCAGCGGGCTGGAGCGCAGCGACTTCGTGCTTTGGGCCCAAGCCGAACAGCGCTTCGCGGTAAACCGGACGCCGGGGTATGCTTGCCTCGACCGCCGCTTGTGACCCCGGAGCGGACATCGCCAAATCGCCTTTGGTCTCCAAAGTGCCTGCTTTAGCCAGTTACATGCCTTCCTGAAGCTTGGGAGTGGACATGAGACGACGGGCCGTTCTGCGGCGAGGTAGTCACGAACCCAACTCTTGATTCCCACATCAGCATCGCCCATCGCCTCATCGATCCATGAAGCTCACCGCCGAACGTCCCTTCGCCAACCCGGAAACCGCAGCGCGCAAGCTCGTCGAGCTCGCTGCCGGCATTGAGCCTGTGCAAGACGGCCGCATCCACATCGAGAAGATCAACGCGCCGCTTCTCGACACGCTGAAGGCCAGCGGCGAGGAGTTCGGCGCGGGCATCAACCTCGCGATCGATCGCGGCTGGCTCGAGATGCACGAGAGCGGGACCTACGTGCGGCTGCTGGCGAGTGGCAACACCTTGGAGCCGCTGGCTCGATCACGCTGCGACGCCCGCGGGGCTTCAACTATCGCTTGGGGCTACGGCTACCCTCTCGTCGCGGCAAAATACCGACCTTCTTCTAGACGCTTTCGTCAACGCGCTTGTTACCTTGCCGTGAACGCCGCGCGATGCGCTACCGCTCTTTCTGGATCGGCTCACCCGGTGCACGATCAAGCGGTGGGTGCTGCCGAGCGAGGCCGGTCGTGCCGGGCGGTGCGTCGTTCGCGGCCTGACGCGTGTTGACGCTCTCCAGCGTCGTGACGGACGCGACCACAATTGCGATGGCAAGAGCAACGGCAAATAGAGCCAACGCTGTACGTTGCCTGTCCATGACAACGGCCCTCCTAGCCAACGCTACAACGCCCCTTCAAACCCCCTGGTTCCTGGCAGGCCGTGGTGCGCCCTAGCCGTCTAGTTCACGAAGACTTCGATCACAGCGATAGCAGGATACAGGATGCATACGAGTGCAGGCGGCACCGCGCTGCACTATAGCTCAACGGTGTCGATGGTTGTTAGGCTCCGCAAAGAGACCTGTCCTCGCCTTTAGGCTGATCCGCTATCCAATCAGAAGGCCGCTAATGCTCGGCCAGCGAGGGAAGTGCTGCGGCTTTTATCCGGGATTACGTCCAGGAGAATGCACAGCGGGCATAGCGGTAACCTTTGAGAGCGCCCGTGCGGCGCTCCCGGCTGCGGGGGGGCGTGTTTTTGTCCAAACGGACGGAAGCCGATTTCGAGGACTGGCGGGATGAGCGCGACTAGGCGGCGGCGAAAGTGGGCCGCGTGTGCGCGCGGTGGGAGAGTGTTGGTCCGTTGAATGAACTTTTGCGCCAACCGCGCCCACTCGCGGCTGCAAGCGCTTGCGCCGCGTGACGCGCGGAGGCTGATGCTCGCTTTCTCTGGCCACTAATTAGCACGCTGGCACGATCGACGCTGGTTCCCGTCGGGCACTGGCACCGTCGCGCTCGCTCCCGTGGCGCTCGTGGAGCGAGAGGCTGTCTCGATCAACCCGGCCTAGATGTAGACCGCCCAGGTGCGCCTTCGGAATTACCTTGCTACCCAGACACTTTACGAGAAAGCGCGCGACACGATCTCCCCGAGCTGCAATCGTTGGGTCACGCGGTCGCAATGACGGAACTAACGGCTCTTATGCTGCGGACCTTGAGCAGCCTGTATAGCGCTAGGCGAGCCCCAACTATCGCAGGCCCTATATTGAAGGGCTGACTGATCCGCAGGGCTTAAAGTCTGTGATCAAATGTCCGTGCAAGCATCCATCATGTTTCTGGGCGAACGCGAGCACGCCAATGATCATCATACCCACCAAGACAAGTCCGGCTACGATATTCTTCATCATGGCTACCACTCCGGACAATTCTTCAGTGGTGTTCGATTCACTGCATCCGAACCATCAGTCGCAAGCCGATCGCCGAATATGCAAAGAGCGCTGTCCCGAATCTATCCGCACGGAGCTTGAGCTGATACGACTTACAGCACGTGCCTTGCGCCCGGAATCTTTTGCAACACTTCAGTCGCGCCCCAGCTCAGGAAGACAGTGAGCAAGAAAGCGATCAGGCCCTTGGCTATCGCCGGGATGTCGAAGTCGACCATCCAATACACCAGCCAAAGCACAATCGGGTAGTGCACCAAGAACATGCCGTAGGCAGCGGACTGCATAGGGTCGAGGCTGCTCCAGCCCGATTGCCTGAATCTCAAGAAATAGGCCAGGATCGCAAACATGATCGCCACGCTGAAGGACGCGAAGAACAGTGCATAGATCGCTTCATACCAGTTGGGCAGCGGGGTCGGGTTTCCGAGGATTTCGCGCTTGACGTAGATCAGCATCCACATGAAGCAATAGGGAACGAGTGCTAGAAGCGCCCAAGCCCAGCTGCGCTTTGCGAGCTGGCCATCGGAAGCCAGTAATCCGCCGTCCAGGTACCTGACGCCAATGCCCGCACCAAAAAAGAAGTAGGTCGCATACAGCAGTACGCGCCCGTGCTGGACCGAGAACGGTCCGAACTCGAACCAAGTGAATGGTCCAAAGTGAACTAGACCCGGGATGTAGAACACGGCGGTGACGGCAAGCATGGCTGCGAAGAATTGCGCTGGATGGTCATGGCCGTGTAGCGACAGGCGATTGATCGGATCGATCAGTGTGGGCGAGAGCTTGTAGAGGACGCTTGCGATGACGTCGAAGGTAAGCAACACCCAAAGGAACCAGATCGGGCCACTCGGCCAAGGTCCTTCGGTGATGGTTTTCCACCAGAAGTCGGCGAAGCTGACGTTTGGGTGCTGACGCAGTTCAATCGCGTAGTAGGCTAACGGGATGATCGTGAAAGCACAAATCACGAAAGGCAAACCGAGCCGGATCAGGCGATCGCGCAGATAGTCCAGCGGTCCCTTGCGTGCGAGTCCCGGCCAGACAAACAGACCCGACAGAAAGAAAAACATCGCCATGAAGAAGCTGTCAGTGGCGAGCACGATCATGTCAAAACCGATCCACGACTTTGGATCGGTATGACCGAAATGGGTGTATGGAATGACGGCGTGATGGAGCAGTACCACCAGCGTGAGGAAGGTGCGGGTGCGGTCGAGTGCGGCGCTACGCGCTTTTGCTTTTGGCGGTGCCTGATCATTCGCTCGCACTTCCGTCTGCGAGATTGATGACATGATATACCTCGCCTGACTGGAACGTTTAAGTTTCCCGCCGAGGTAGCTGTAGCAAGCGGCGAGATGAAAGTCCGGAGCTTATGCCCTTCTGTCCGAAAGGAGCGTCCTTGAATGTGGCAAGCGGAGCGGCCCCCACGTCAAGCCCGCGTCCGCCATAGCGTAACTGCGAGCAGAATATAGACCCCGCAAGTCCACAGCGACTGCCAGTTGGCCGGCCCCTCGTTAATCCCTATGTAGATCGCTGCGAGCAGAAAAACGCCGGCAAACAAGGATTCCGCCATGGGGCGGCTTCCCTTTTCCGGGGCATTGAGGCGCGTCGCAACCGCAAAAGGCACCGCCGCCATGGTGAGAGCGGCAAAAGGAAAATCAATAAAGCGCGGGTCGAACACAAGACCGAGCGCGGTGGCGGTGCCGATTACGATGGTCACGATCCAGGCCAGCCCGTGCCAGATCGACACCCGTTCTGTCCGACAGTCCGTCGGACCCAGCAATTGCACAAAACTGGGCGTGGGGCGACCTGACATGAGAGCGTGTGCACCAAACACAGGTGAAGCAGTTGCCGTCACCAGAAGCGAGCCCCATAGAAGCGAGCCGCCTACTCCAACACGTTCATAGAACATCTTCTGGGCGGCCACCCCAAATAGAATTCCGGCCGTGGCTGCCGATATCCCGACTGCAAACCATGAGGCAAGGCTGCGCTTCCGAGGGCTTCGCCGCGAGGCCAGCCACGCCGCGCCAAATACCAGGATCGTGAGCACCATTCCGCTGCCCATCTGAAGCTTCCAGAACGGAAAATTACTGATGGGCACGCCGGGTGGATACTTCAGCGTGCGCCCGATGGAATCGAACAGGCCCCAGGATCCGCCAACCGTGCCCTCGATCTCTCGCTTCCACGATTCGTCATAAGCCTCGAACAGGTTGACGCGGAAATGCTCGCGCCGGGCAAGGACAAGGATTTCCGAGACCACCCGAGCCTGATTGGTGCGCGACGGAAGCGCGGCTTCGCGCATCCGCCCTTCGCTAGGCCAGCCTATTTCCCCGATCAGGATTTCCTTGCCCGGAAAGGCGGACGCTATCTGACGGCGAATGGTGTCGACGTGAGCGGCCGCCGATTCCGCTCGGACCGGAACATTCTCCCAATACGGCAAGATATGAACCGTGACGAAATCGACGGCGTCGTAAAGTTCGCGATTACTAAGCCAGAACTCCCAAACGTCGGCATATGTGACAGGGACGCTGACTTGCGCCTTGACCGATCGAATCGTCGCGGCGAGGTCGGAAGTGGTTATGTCCTTGCGCAACAAAGTCTCGTTGCCGACCACGAGCGCGATGATCGTTTCTGGATATTCTTTCGCGAGGCGCACCGCCGTCGAGATCTGGGTTGAATTCTTCTGGCGATCCCTGTCCAGAAAAATGCCCTGAATGACCTTCAGCCCCGCCTTCGCCGCAAGTTCGGGAATTTGATCGAGCCCAAGATCGGTCGCATAAGTGCGAATGCAGTCGGATATCTCCGCGAGTTGGGCAAGATCTTCAGCGATCTGTTCTCTCGACACCTGCGTAGCCGACGAAAGTGACGTTTGATTGCTGCGGAAGGGAGCATAAGATATGCATTGCACTTTGTTGTTCGGATCGACCGGTGCGTCGGCCAATTTGACTGGTGTGCCCAGCCACCCCCACACTGCGGCGATAGCGCACAGGGAAACCAACAGAAGCGTTAGTGGCGCGCGGAGAGAGACCAATTCCGGCCTCCTTGCAAGAGTGTTTTTTGGCTTCCTCAATATGCGAGAATTTCAGACACTTACTTTTTGATTTAGACCGTGGCCCCTTTGCTTCCATCCAGGCACTTCAAGTTAGGCCCACAAGGTGACCCAATACCAAGCTGCGGCAGAAGGTCAACGAGGCGGTGTATACGGGTCGGGGGTGCCGAGTTTGACAGGCGGATATTTACTTAGGCTTGCTTCGAAATCGGCAACAATCTTCAGCATCGGTTCGGCCACCCAAGTGTTGTAGGGAGCCACGTCGCGCTCTTCCTTCCGATCTCTCAGGAGGTTGATGACGATTGGCAACGGCAGCTTCTGTGGGATGTCGTACATACCTTCTTGCTTGATGAGATGCATCTTCCAGTTCCGCCATTTGACGGCCGTCAACCGATCGGCCACGTACGCGGGAAAGCCTTCGCGGTTGGAAGCTTCTTTCTTTCCGAGGAAAAAGTCCAACTTGGCAATGGCCTGTATGCGTGCGTTGGGTGGCGCATCGGCGTGACGCATGATGGCGGCAAGAGATCTTACGGCCTCACCTGTATAAGCCCGACACAGTGACCTTATGTCCGGTGGTATTGCTCTGCGTGCCAATGCTTTACGGGGTGGGTACCCCCTCCCTGTTAGCGCCCTAGCGTATCCATCAAGCCCGTCGATAGCGCGATCGTTTGGAATGTCCGCCCCGCCGACATGTGCAAGTGTCGTGAACAGGTCTACCATGTGGACAATCTCGTTGTTGGCGCGACCGGCTGGCACTTTGCCGGGCCAACGGATGATGAATGGCGTTCGCAGTGAGGCCTCCATTGCTGTGAAATACGTGCCCCGCCAAGGTCCACTGTCCCCTTCCCACGGGTGGGTCGCTTCCGGACCATTGTCGCTGGTGAAAATCACCAGCGTATCGTCTTCAACGCCCGCTTGTTTGATGGCGTCGAGGATTTTCCCGGTACGGTAGTCCATCTCGGCTAAGCAATCGGCCCAATCCCCATTACCAGTTCCGCAGGTGGAGCGATGTCTGCTCAAGACTCTGCGGCTTCATGTCCTTGGCGCGTAGGTCGAGATATTCCTCGGCCAATAAGCCGAACAGCTGCTTGTCATCGGCGCGACCCTTGGCTTTGACGGCAACCGGGTCATTACCCTCGTCGATGCCCACCAGCAGCTTGCGGGCCTTTTTTCGGGCCTCGTCCACCGTAAGGACACCAACCTTCCCAACGGTGCTGCGGCGCTGGAATTGGCCCTGTCGCCACTGAATAATGAACGTGCGGGAGCCGCCGGCTCGGACGCGAAGATAGAGGCCGGGCACTTCAGTGTCGGCATACAGCGTGTCAGTACCCTTCACCGACAGAGTACGAACTGACCCATTCGTCAGCTTGGCCATGTGGACCCTCTGGGAAGCGATTGGGAAGCAAGACCAGGCGCTTCGTGTCGTCGCGTGTCGCCTATGACTAAGGGTATGAGTCCAGAATCCTCATAAAACAAGGGATTTGGAAGCTACGGTCATCCGATGGCAGAGAATACTTTGGGACTTTTAATCACGGGGTCCTGGGTTCGAGCCCCAGCGCGCTCACCAAGCTAAATCTGTCCGGCCCGAAGACATGGGTAACGGACCGTACCTAAGACATGGGTGACAGCCTCGTGCCGAACGGGTTGTCGAG
>NZ_JBANBA010000207.1:0-6166 GCF_059803475.1 Bradyrhizobium sp. UFLA05-89
GACCTTGACGTTGTAATCGACCACCCGCTTTACCGGCACTAAGACCTTCATCGATCCTCTTTCACTTGAATTCTTGAGGGGGGTTATCAACTGGCGCGGAACCTAATGGCCCGGCCCAGTCCGGTCAACGCGCGCGGAGGCCCAAAAATTGGCTTTGCGAGCCAATCTTGGCGGTTTGCTTAGCGGTTCTGGCCCGGCACCCAGAGCACGTCGCCAGCGCCATTATGATTGGCCGCGCGGCTCGCGACAAACAGGAAATCCGACAGCCGGTTCATATATTGGATGCCAGCCGCCCCGACCGGTTCGTCCGGCTTTGCAGCGAGTTCCACCATCATGCGTTCCGCCCGGCGGCATATCGTGCGCGCGACATGGAGATGGGCGGCGGCCGGGGTTCCGCCCGGCAGCACGAAGGAGGTGAGCGGGGCGAGCTTGTCGTTCAGCGCGTCGATATCGCGCTCGAGCCGCTCGACCTGGCTTGCCACCACGCGCAACCGTTCGGCTCTCCCAGTTTTCTGGCCCTCACGCTCAGGCACCGCGAGATCGGCGCCGAGATCGAACAGATCGTTCTGGATCCGGCCGAGCATCGCATCGAGCTCAGGCCAGTCCCTGACGTGCAATCGCACCACGCCGATCGCGGCATTGGTCTCGTCCACCGTGCCATAGGCCTCGATCCGCAGATCATATTTCGGACGGCGCTCGCCGGAGCCGAGCGCGGTCGTGCCGTCGTCACCGGTTCGGGTGTAGATGCGGTTGAGAACGACCATGCTTGCCTCAGTTACTTTTGAACATGATCTTATCGGAAAATCGGTACCCACTTTTCCGGATCATGCTCTAGCGCCCCATCGCCCAGACCGCGAGCATCGCTATGACGATCGCCACGAACTGAAACAGCACGCGCAGCCGCATCAGCCTCTGCGAGGTGTTGGGCGAGCCGCCGCGCATCATGTTGACGAGACCGAGCAGCAGCACCAGCGCCACGGCGCCGACAGCCACCGGCAGGATGAAAGAACTCAGGAAGGATGCCATTAGGGGTAGATAACACTGTGTTTGCGGCTGCGCCATCGCGGCGCGATCTGGCTTTTAGGCCAATAATATCAGAAGCTAGACCGATGTTTTTTGATTTGGGCCGGCACGTGCACTTCGCCTCCCCCCGCTTGCGGGGAGGAGGAGCATCGACAGCCCGCGCAGGTGGCATGTGAGGCAGATCCGCTACCTCTACCTGGTCGTGATGGACGCATTTTACACGTTCCTGGCCGACGATGGCTGGGCGATCGCGAGCCATATCGCGCTGTCCAGCCTGATGGCGCTGTTCCCGTTCCTGATCGTGCTGACCTCGCTGGCGGGCTTTTTCGGCTCCAAGGAGCTCGCCGACCAGGCTGCCGGGTTGATGCTTGAGGTCTGGCCCAAGCAGGTTGCCGACACCCTGTCCGGTGAGATCCACGACGTTCTGACCACGACCCGCACTGACGTGCTGACTATCGGCGCGGTGCTCTCGGTCTACTTCGCCTCGAACGGCGTCGAGGCCTTACGCGTCGCGCTCAACCGCGCCTATGCGGTGGTCGAGATGCGGCGCTGGTACTGGCTGCGGCTGGAATCGATCGGCTACACGCTGGTGGCGGCCTTCACCGCGCTCGCCATGGCGTTCCTGATCGTGCTGGGGCCGCTGCTCATCGCGGCGGCGCGGCGGCACATCCCCCTGATTGTCGAATCCAACGAAAGCATCCTGACCTGGGTGCGCTACGGCATCACCATCGGGGCGCTGATCGTGGCGCTGTTCATCCTGCACGCCTTGCTGCCGGCGGGGCGACGCGGCTTCCTCCAGATCCTGCCCGGCATCGTCTTCACCATGGTGGCGTCGCTGATCTCGGGCATCGTGTTCGGGCAATATCTGGCGCGTTTCGCCAACAACTACGTGACGATGTATGCGGGGCTCGCCTCGGTGATCATCGCGCTGGTGTTTCTGTATTTCATCGCCGCGATCTTCGTCTATGGCGGCGAGCTCAACGCCGCGATCATCAAGTCGCGGCTTCCTCACGGCGTGTCGCTTCAAGCAGCGCAGTCGCTAGCGCACGCGGAGACACGGGCTTGACCAGGAAGGCGTCGGCGCCGGCCTCGCGCGAGGCCGTCTCGTCTTCGCCGCGGCCGGAAATGCCGATGATCGGGATCTGACCGAGCGGCGGACACATCGTGCGGATGCGTTTGATCGCCTCGATGCCGTCGATGCCCGGCAGCACCATGTCCATCAGCACCGCATCGAAAGCGCCTTGCGCAAGGCGACTTTCGGCATCCTCGCCGCGGCCGATGAACTCTGCATGATGGCCGAGCTCGGTCAGTATGGTGTTGAGCACGACGCGGCCGAACGGATTGTCTTCGACGCTGAGCACGCGTAAGCCCGCTGCCGCATCCTCCCCGCGACCGTCGTGCGCCCCTGACTCCGTGGATTTCTCCGAATTCGCCGAGGTCAGCGACACCGTCAACGTGAAGGTGGCGCCGCCGCCGCGCCGCGGCGCGACCGTGATGTCGCCGCCCATTGCGCGCGCAAGCTGCTTCACCGATGACAGCCCGAGCCCGGCACCGCCGAAGCGCGAGGCGATGGTGACATTGGCCTGCGAGAAGGGGCGGAACAGCCGCTTGATCTCGGCCATGGTCAGCCCGATGCCGCTGTCGGACACCGCGAAGGCGACGCCGGCCTTGTGCGCTGCCTTGGCGTTGTTCTTGGCGTTGTTCTTGGCCTTGCCACCGGCTTTGCCCTTGGCGATTGGCCATGGCATAACCGAGAGGGCGATGCCCCCTCGCTCCGTGAACTTCACGGCATTGTCGATCAGGTTTTCCAGCGCTGCACGCAGGCGGACGGGATCGCCGACCACGAGCGCGGGAAGCTTTGGCGAGATGTCGACCTGGGCCTGCAACCCCTTGGCAGCGGCCCGGCCCGCAAGCGAGTCGCCGGCAGTGCGCGCAAGCGCGCGCAGGTCGAACAGATCCTGGCCGAGTCCAGCGACGCCCTTGGCGGTCTTGGCAGCATCGACGAACAACGTCGCAAGGCTCGCAAGATGCTCCGCGCCTGCCTTGATGGTGTCAGCCCAGCGCCGCTCACGCTCGCCAAGGTCCGAGGTTGCAAGCAGATCGCTGATCGCGAGGATACCGGTCAGGGGGGTGCGGACCTCATGGGCAAAGGCCGCGAGCGCAGCCTGGACCATGTCCGCGGGGGCAGGTTTTGTGCTCACCTTGGTGCTGCGCTTGTGCGCTGTCCCGGCGCGCTGCTTTCCACGCGTGGCGGCAGGCGGCTTGGCACGCGACTTCACACGCGACCCTACACGCGACTTGGCACGCCTCTTGGGCAGCCGTCCGGACGACCGCGTGGTGCGCGTGATGCGCGTTTTCGCCGCCATGTTTCCCCTTGAACCCCGGCTCGAAAATCAGCATGGCACGGAGCGGCCCAGGGAGTCACGGAGGCGTTTTGCTAAACCCCAGAGAAACTTAACGTAATCCCACCAAGGCGCGAATGTCGGCAGGGAGCGCTCCCGCCGCACGCAAGTCGCGCAAGCCGGTGGCGCGGGTCGACTTGGAAAGCTTTTGCCCTGCAACGTCGCAGATCAGCCGGTGGTGGCGGTAGGCGGGCGCAGGCAGGCCCAGCAATTCCTGGAGCAAGCGGTGGACCGAGGTGGCATGAAACAGGTCCTGACCGCGCACCACCTCGCTCACCCCTTGCAGCGCATCGTCGACGGCGACCGAGAGGTGATAGCTGGTGGGCGTCTCCTTGCGCGCCAGGATGACGTCGCCCCAGGCCTGCGGTTGGGCAGGAATGCTGCCCTGCTCGCCCGCGGGCCCCTCGCCGGCCTCACGCCAACTGAGATCCGCCACGCGGCGGCAAGCGGCGGCCATGTCGAGCCGCAGCGCATAGGGCACGCCCGCTGAGATCAGCCGCGCGCGCTCGTCGGCGGAAAGCGATTTCGCGGTCCCCGGATAAAGCGGCGCGCCATCCGGATCGCGCGACCAGGGCTGAACAGCCTCGCGCTGCGTCACCAGCTTTGCGATCTCGGCGCGGCTTTCGAAGGCGGGATAGACGAGCCCGAGTGCGGTGAGCCTGTCCAGCGCCGCGCGATAGGCGCCAAAATGCTCCGATTGCCGCCGCACCGGCGTCTCCCAGGCGATCCCGAGCCAGGCGAGGTCCTCAAAGATCGCCGCCTCGAACTCCGGCCGGCAGCGCGTCGCGTCGATGTCCTCGATACGCAACAGGAAGCGCCCGTCCGTCTCGCGCGCGCGATCGAAGTTCACCAGCGCGGAGAGGGCATGCCCGAGATGGAGATAGCCGTTCGGGCTGGGGGCGAAGCGGAAAACGGGGGGCGTCATTCTCGGGGTACTCGTCATTGCCGGACGTAGTAGTCTGCCTGGCGCAGACTACGTAAACTTGTCTGCGCCCCGGCAATCCATCTTCCATGACTCCGTTACGATATGAGATGGATGCGCGGGTCAAGCCCGCGCATGACGAGTTGAGCAACCATGACCATCCACCTCGAAACCCAGTCTGATCTCGAAGAGGCCATTCAGGCGCTGGTCAAGCGGGACGCTCGGCTGAAGCCGGTGCTGGAGATCGCGGGCATGCCGAGCCTGCGACGGCGCGAGGCGGGATTTGCGGGGCTGGCGCACATCGTCTGCGGCCAGCAGCTCTCGACCGCGAGCGCCGGTGCGATCTGGGAGCGGCTCAACGTCGCCTTGGATCCGTTCGACCATGAGGCCGTGCGCCGCGCGCGCGCCAACCGGCTCGGACGGCTCGGCCTGTCGGCCGCCAAGATCAAGACGCTGAAACATCTGGCGCGCGAGCTCGCGGCCGAACGACTGAACCTCGACGTGCTCGCCGAAGAGGACGCCGACGCCGCGCATCACACGCTGATCGCGCTGCCCGGCATCGGGCCGTGGACCGCCGACGTCTATCTGTTGTTCTGTCTCGGCCATGGCGATGCGTGGCCCGCCGGCGATCTCGCCGTGCAGGAAGGCATCCGCATCGGGCTTGGCCTGAAGACACGGCCCACCGAGAAGCAGATGGCGCCGCTCGCCGAACCCTGGCGCCCCCTGCGCGGTGCGGCTGCACATCTGTGGTGGAGCTATTATCGCGCGGTCAAGAAACGCGAGGGCGTCATCGCCGGGGAAGCGAACGCCGTTTTAAACAATGTTGCTGTTGCAAAGCGCGCGACGGTGAAAGAGAAGATGCCAGCACGGAAAAAGCCGGGACCTTTGCCATGACATCCACCGATTTCATCGTCGCGCGCAACGATCTCGAACAATGCAAGCTGATCGAGACGGCGATCCCCGATCCACCCGCGCTGCCCGCGGATGCGCTGTTGGTGAAGGTCGAGCGCTTCGCGTTCACCGCCAACAACATCACCTATGCCGTGATGGGCGACGAGCTGAAATACTGGCAGATCTTTCCGGCGCCGCAAGGCTTCGGCAACATCCCGGTGTGGGGCTTTGGCGAGGTCATTGCCTCCAAGCATCCGAACGTTGCCGTGGGTGAGAGGCTGTTCGGCTATTTCCCGATGGCAACGCATCTCGTCATCGAAGCGGTCGACGTGAGCAAGCGTGCCTTGCGCGACGGCGCCGAGCATCGCAAGCAGGTGTCCCCGGTCTACAACGTCTATTCCCGGGTCACCGGCGATCCCGCCTTTGCCGGGCACCAGGGCGATCTCCAGGCGCTGCTGCGGCCGTTGTTCATGCTGTCGTTCCTGGTCGACGATTTCCTCGCCGAGAACGACGACTTTGGCGCGCGCAGCGTGCTGCTCTCGAGCGCCTCCAGCAAGACCGCGTTCGGACTCGCGCATCTCCTGCACGGCCGCGGCCGCAAGGTGATCGGGCTGACTTCGGCGAGCAATGCAGCCTTCGTCGGCGCGCTGCCCTGCTACGATGAGGTCGTCACCTACGACCGCGTCAGCTCGCTGCCGACGGACGCACCTGTCGCGTTCGTCGACATGGCCGGCAGCAGCGCGTTGCGGGCCGAGCTGCACCACCATTTCCGCGATCGGATGGCGTGCTCGGTGCGCGTCGGCCTGACGCATCGCGCCACCGATGCCGACGAAGGCGCCCTGCCGGGCGCAAAACCGCGCTGGTTCTTCGCGCCCGACCATATCCGCAAGCGCGCGAAGGATTGGGGTCCTGGCGGCATCGACCAGCG
>NZ_JBANBA010000208.1:0-6108 GCF_059803475.1 Bradyrhizobium sp. UFLA05-89
GAACAAGGAGATGATCTGAAATGATCTAACAACCACTCATCCTTGACCAAGCCCATACAAGTATTCCAGAGACAGTGGTCGCTTCGCAGAGAAGCTGCGGCGTACTGGATACCCCGCTTTCGCGGGGTATGACACTGAGGGTGTGGCAGCATTTTCCGCCATAACGCGCACTCCACCTCAATGAAAATCCCGTGACGGCGGCAGAATCCTCACGTCGCGGGGGTGGCGGAGTTTTTGCGCGGGCGCATCAAGGTGGTCGCGGCGGTCGTCGTTGAGGGGTTCGATCAGGGCAGCGCCTGATGGCACCGGGTGCTTACGGCTTAACGCATCATTGGCGAGCCCGACCAGATCGTACGAGCGGTCGATCATGCGTTGCGCGATGAGATGCGTCACCTTTTCGGGGCTGCTCTGGATATAGCCTTCGACCAGGATGAGGCGCGCGCCCATTACCTCCTTGCGGTATTGCTCCATGATCTTGGGCCACACCACGACATTGGCGATGCCGGTTTCGTCCTCCAGCGTCATGAACACGACGCCACTGGCGCTGCCCGGCCGCTGCCGCACCAAAACCACGCCGGCACAGCGAACGCGGCGCCGCTCGTTCTCATGACTGACGTCCTTGCAGACCATGACCCGCTCGCGCGTGAACATCTCGCGCAGGAATTCCATCGGATGCCCCTTTAGCGACAGGCGGATGGTCTGATAGTCAGCGACGACCTGCTCGGGGCGTGGCATCACCGGCAGCGGTTTTGCGTGCTCGTCCGGCTGCTCGCGCGCGGTCGCCGCTTCGAACAGCGGCAGCGGCACGTCGTCGGGCAGACGCCGCACCTGCCACAGCGCCTCGCGGCGATCGAGCCCGAGCGAGCGGAAGGCGTCGGCATCCGCCAGCAGGATCAGCGCGCGCTTGGGCAGGCCGGTGTCACGGGCGAAGTCTTCGAGCGAGGTGAAGGGACGGCGGTTGCGCGCCGCGACGATGCGGTCGGCCCAGTCTTCCTTCACCTCCCCCGCTTGCGGGGGAGGTCGGATCGCATCGTTAGATGTGATCCGGGTGAGGGCTCTCTCCTCTTGGGGATCATCGATTGCGGAGACACCCCCACCCCAGCCCTCCCCCGCAAGCGGGAGAGGGAGCGCAGTCCCGTTGTGGTTGGCTTCCCGGAATGACGACTGAATTTGTTTCAGCCTCTCCTCATCCTCATCGAGCCAATGAAACCCATCGATCTGGCGGAAGCCCAACCGCACGGCGCAGTATTTGTTGTTTCCCTCCTCCAGCGTGTTCTGCGCAAAGCTGTAGGACACGTCGATCTCGCGCACCTCGACGCCGTTCTTGCGGGCATCGCCGACGATCTGCGCCGGCGCATAAAAGCCCATCGGCTGCGAGTTCAATAGTGCGCAACAGAACGCGTCCGGATGATAATGCTTCAGCCAGGACGAGATGTAGACGAGCTGGGCGAAGCTCGCGGCATGGCTCTCCGGAAAGCCGTAGGAGCCAAATCCCTTGATCTGGTCGAAACAGCTCCGGGCAAAGTCAGGGTCGTAGCCGCGCGCGACCATATTGCCGATCAGCTTGTCCTCGTACTTGCCGATGGTGCCGACATTGCGGAAAGTCGCCATCGAGCGGCGCAGGCCGTTGGCCTCCTCGGAGGTGAATTTTGCCGCCTCGATCGCGATCCGCATCGCCTGCTCCTGGAACAGGGGCACGCCCATCGTCTTATGCAGCACCTTGTAGAGCTCGTCCTTGTCGCCATACTCCGGTGACGGTGATGGATAGCTCACCTGCTCCTGGCCGTTCCGCCGCCGCAAATAAGGGTGCACCATGTCGCCCTGGATCGGCCCCGGGCGCACGATCGCGACCTCGATGACGAGATCGTAGAAGGTCCGCGGCCTCAGGCGCGGCAGCATGTTCATCTGCGCGCGGCTCTCGACCTGGAACACGCCGAGCGACTCGCCGTCACACAGCATGTCGTAAACTCTGGGATCGTCCTGCGGCACGCTGGCCAGGACCCAGCGCTTCCCCTTGTGCTGGCCGATCAGGTCGAAGCTCTTGCGGATGCAGGTCAGCATGCCCAGCGCCAGCACGTCGACCTTCATCATGTTGAGCGCGTCGACGTCATCCTTGTCCCATTCGATGAAGGTGCGGTCGTCCATCGCGGCATTACCGATCGGCACATAGGTGTCGAGCCGGTCCTGGGTCAGCACATAGCCGCCGACATGCTGCGAGAGATGGCGCGGGAATTCGATCAGCTCGGTCGCAAGTTCGACCGCGAGGCTGACCATGGGATTGTTGGGATCAAGCCCGGCCTGCTTGACCTGCATGTCGTTGAGGCCCTTGCCCCAGCTCCCCCAGACCGTGTCGGCCAGCGCCGCGGTGACGTCCTCCGTCAGGCCCAGCGCCTTGCCGACATCGCGGATGGCGCTGCGCGGGCGGTAGTGGATGACGGTCGCGATGATCGCGGCGCGATGGCGGCCGTAGCGGCGATAGACATATTGCATCACCTCCTCGCGCCGCGAATGCTCGAAATCGACGTCGATATCAGGCGGCTCCAGCCGCTCCTTGGAGATGAAGCGCTCGAACAACAGATCGACCTTGGTCGGATCGACCGAGGTGATGCCGAGCACGTAGCACACGGCCGAATTCGCAGCCGAGCCGCGGCCCTGGCACAGAATGCTCTGGCTGCGCGCATAGTGCACGATGTCGTGCACGGTGAGAAAATAATGCGCGTATTTCAGCTCGGCGATCAGCGCGAGCTCCTTGTGCAGGGTGGCGCGGAGCTTGTCGTCGATCTTGCCGCCGAAATAAGTCTGCACGCCGGCCCAGGTCAGATCCTCCAGGTGCCCTTGCGCGGTCTTGCCCGGCGGCACCGGCTCGTCCGGATATTGGTATTTGAGCTGGTCGAGCGAGAAGTCGATTGCGTCTGCAAAGCGCATGGTCTCCGCGATTGCCGCAGGGAAATCGCGGAACAGCCGCGCCATTTCCCGGGGTGTTTTCAGGAAACGTTCGGCATTGGCCTCCAGCTTCTTCCCGACGGCCTCGATCGTGGTTTTTTCCCGGATGCAGGTCAGCACGTCCTGCAAGGGCCGGCGCGCGGGATGGTGATAGAGCACCTCGTTGGTCGCGAGCAGCGGCACTTTTGCCTTCACCGCGAGATCGTCGAGCCGCGCGAGGCGGCGCCGGTCGTCGCCGCGATAGAGCAGGCTCGCCGCCAGCCACACGCCCTCGGCACGGCTTGCCTTCAGTTTTCCGAGAACATCCAGCGCTTGTCCCGGCTCGAAGCGATGCGGCAGTGTCAGGACCAGAAGCTGGCCTTCGGCAAACTCCAGGAGATCAGCGAAGCTGAGGTGGCATTCGCCCTTCTCGATCCGCGTGATGTCATTGCCGCGCTTGCCCCGGGTGAGAAGCTGACAGAGCCGGCCATAGGCCGCGCGGTCGCGCGGATAGACCAGGATGTCGGGCGTGCCGTCGATGAAAACGATGCGCGTGCCGATCAGAAGTTTTGGCTTGTGCAGCACCTCGGCATTATCGAGCTCCTTGTAGGCACGCACCACGCCGGCAAGCGTGTTGTGATCGGCAATCCCGATCGCGGGAATGCCCAAAATACTGGCCTGATGCACATAGGCACGCGGATCCGAGCCGCCGCGCAGGAAGGAGAAGTTGGTGGTGATGCCGATCTCGGCGTAAGCAGGCGTCTTCATGCGAAGAGACCGTGCACATACCAGTTGGCGGGAACGGACCTGCCCTCCTCGTCCACGAGTTCGCCATCGTAGAGACCATCGCGAAAGATCCAGAACCGCAGACCTTCGGCATCCTCGACGCGAAAATAATCCCGCGTGAGCTGCTTGCCGTCCTGCCGCCACCATTCCATCGCGATGCGTTCTGGCCCTTCCACCCGCACCACCGCATGCAGCGCACGCCGCCAGGTGAATTGATGGGGCGGCCCGTCCGGCACGGTCGCGAACGGCACCTTGATCGGTTCTGGCTTGTCGAACAGCCGCAACGGGCGCAGCGGCGGCTCGCTCTCAACGCGCGATGGCCATTCAGCCTGCGCGGCGGCGGCGAGATGATGCTGCGCAGGCGCGCCCAGCACGGCGCACTCCGGGATATGCGTATCCTGCGGCAGGTGCACGACGACGCGTTTTCCGCCGATCCTCGCGGCGATGCGGTCGATCAGCGCGGCGAGCTCGTCATTGTCATGGACGCGCGCATCGAGATCGCGCTGCTCCTGCACCACGATCTCGGTGCGACTCGCCGAGAGACGGACCATGTCGAAGCCGAAACCGGGATCAAGGGGATCGGCGAGCGCATCCAGCCGCTCGCGAAAGAGACGATCGACGACTGCGCTTCGCGTCACCGGACGTCCCGTTTCGACCATGATCGCACGCACCACGCCGTCGGTACGGAAGAAGGACGCCTCCAGTCGCCGCGCGCCCTTGCCCTGCTTCTCCATGGAGGTAACAAGCGTATCCGCGAGCCGCGACAGCGTCATCGCGATCATGGTGTCGGTCGCGATCGGCTCGGCGAAACGTTTTTCCACGATGTAGTCAGGCGGCGATTTTCGCGGACTGATCGGCGCATCGCCCTGCCCCAACGCATGCGCGAGCAGCGTCGAGAAGCGCGCGCCGAAGCGCGCTGTGATTTCATGGGGACTGCGTGAAGCGACATCACCGATGGTCTTCAGGCCGGCGCGACGCAGACCCGTGGTGATGGCGTCATCCGCGACGAGCGCCGAGACCGGGAAGCGGTTGATCGCTTCCGCCTCCGCGCCATCGGCAACGATGGTGCCAGGTGCCTGCCGCGTCAGCGTGCGCGCGCAGATCGAGGTCGAGGCGATCGCCGCGCTGACCGCAAAACCCTGCCGTGCCAACGCACGAACGAGCGCCTGCAACAGGTTGGCTTCGCCGCCGAACAGATGCGCGCAACCGGTGATGTCGAGAAACAGGCCATGCGGGGGATCGAGCGCCACCAGCGGGGTGAAGCGGTCGCACCAGTCGGCGATATCCTCGAGCGTCCTGGCATCCGCCGCGACATCGGCGTCGAACACTTTTAATTCCGGACAGATCGCGCGGGCATTCGCCAGCGGCTGGCCGATATGCAGGCCGAGGCGCCCGGCCGCTTCATCGAGCGCGTAGATCGAAAGCGCGTTGTTTTCCTTGGCAACGACGATGCTCGGCTCATCTTTTCGTTTTAACGCGTTTTCTCCACCCGAACCGATGTCCACTTCGCCTGGAAACGCTTTATCCGGCTTTTCGCTGATGAGCGAAAGCACCCGCTTGATGCGATCGATGGGCAGGCGCGGCAGCCACAGGCTGAGGATACGCCGACGATTCACTGAACAGGCACTCATCACATTTCCATTCCATGATCCACCGGCCGACCGGGCCATGACGATTGCGAACGAGCTCGGCATCGAAGCGAGGCGCGCCCCAGGCGCTCCACGCAGGTCCAGGCGGCGAATGCGCCGCCCGCAACATCCATCTGGTTTCCGCGGTCGACGGCAGAGGGTTTGCCGCCATCCGCAGCAGCAGCCCAGTGCCTCCTGAGGCTTGGGCTGCAAGCGTCAGCTTGCGGCTCGCCACGAGATCGAACTGTTTCGTCTCGCCCCAGAGCTCGAGCACGACGGCGCCCAGCGCATCGCAGGCAAGCGCATCGGCCGAGGTGCGCAGCGCGCTCTCGACATCGGCAGCGCGCACCATCACCACGCGGCACGGATCGAGGCCGAGCTCGGCAAGCCCGCTCATCGACAGCGTACCCGCCTCGACCTCCGAAAAATCCTGCCGCACCCACAGCAGCGGGCGATGCGCCATCAGGCGCCCCGCAAGTCCGGTGACAAAGCCCGTCGCGGCCGTGCCCTGGCGTCCCTCGCAAAACACTTCGTGGATCGCCGCGCGCGCCAGCCCGCCCTGCAACGCGTCGTCTGCTTCCGGGTGGCCGAGCGCCACGCGATCGCGATGATGCGCGGCTTCCGACGTCTCGATGCGCTCGATCTGGCCGCGCAAAGCCGCAAGCGCGCTTATGCGTGCGCTCATGCTCGCCGCTCCTTCAGAGATGGTCGCCAGGATCGTCAGAAAGACAAACGATCGGCTGGCTCATTTGTTCATGATATGTTCTAATAT
>NZ_JBANBA010000209.1:0-6084 GCF_059803475.1 Bradyrhizobium sp. UFLA05-89
CATCTCACGCTTCCCATCGGGACCAGGTCGGAGCGTTTCGGGGAAGACGGCGATCAGAAATTAACACCGAGGGCAACGTAGCTAGGGCCGTCCGAGCCCACTTGCTCGTATCATCCGTAGGGGCGCTCCCCACAGGCGTTCCGATCGACTCCAGCACACCTCTGCAACCGCTTGCTCCGGAGAGATGCGAGTCAGTGGATTCGGTGATGACAAGGCATGTTGGTGTGGTCTGCCACAAAGCTCGGCAGCCGTCGTCTGGGCGCGAGCAGAAACGGGGAGAGGCCGCAAGCAGAGCCTGCGGCCTTGGGGCGGTGATATGAAATCGTCCTGAAATGCCTCGCCGTCGGAGGCACCATCGCGACTGGCTGCCGGATTCCGACTTCGAAATCCACAGGACTGAAACTGGGCGCGCGAACTCAAGGTTCGACCTCGTTGGTCTGGCCGCGCGGTCGAGGCGGGATGGGCCGCTGCGCGTACCGTCGACGCGGATCGCTGCGCTCACGTGCGGCTTGGCGCTCGGACGGGTCCCGGCCGACTTTGGCTTGCAGCTCCAACAAATCGGTGAACACGTCGGCCTGACGGCGCAGCTCATCGGCGATCATCGGTGGCTGCGTGCCAGTCGTCGAGACCACCGTGACCCGGACGCCGCGGCGTTGCACCGCCGCTACCAGAGAGCGGAAGTCGCCATCGCCCGAACACCATCTCGTCGATCTTTCCGGCAAGCTCCATGGCGTCGACCGCGAGCTCGATGTTCATGTTGGCCTTTATCTTGCGGCGCCCCGAACAATCGATAAATTCCTTCGTCGCCTTGGTCACGACGGTATAGCCGTTGTAGCCGAGCCAATCGACCAGAGGTCGGATCGAGGAGGACTCCTGGTCCTCGATGACTGCCGTGTAGTAGAATCCGCGGAGTAGCGTGCCCCGGTCCTGAAAAGCGGCGGCGGCTTGGGCGGACGACTGGACGTCGGTGATGCCCTGCTGATGAAGCGTGGCTGCGGTAGTGATGATGATCGCGATTGCTATGATGTTCGAGAACGCCATGCCGACCATCGTGTCGATCCGAATGCGCCAGAGTTCGCGATCCTGCGTGCGCGCGTCCTCCTTCAGCGGCTTTTTCTTTGGATCGATGCGCTGCTCTTCGGCTTCTTGCGACGATTGCCAGATAAAGAGATAGGGCGAGATGGTCGTGCCGAGAATGGCGACCAGCGTCATCAGAAAGGTGCCGCTCCATTCGATTTTCGGGATTACGAGACCAGCAATTGCCTCTCGCCAGGGGACTTTGACGACGGCCAGCGCAATGACGTAAGCAAAGAGAACAAGCGTCAGCCATTTGAGCACGGAAACATAGCGCTCGTAGTTCATGAAAATCTGGGCCAGTACCGAGATCGCGGCAAATGCCGCGACATAGAGCGCCGCCGGACCACCCATGACGAGACGTGCGGCATCACCCATGGCACCAAGATCGGCGGCTACATTAATCGTATTGGCAACAAACAGTAGCCCGACAAGAAACCAGATGACCCAGCCGGGATAGTTGCGGCACACATTGCCCGCAATGCCATGGCCGGTGATGCGCCCAATGCGTCCGGATATCTCCTGAATGGCCACCATCAGGATAGCTGAGAAGCATCGTCCACCCGATGCCGAAGCCAAGCTGTGCACCGGTCTGGCTATAGGTGCCGATGCCGGAGGGATCGTCATCCGATGCACCGGTAATAAGCCCCGGAAGGGGGAAGCCTAGCTAGATAGGCGGCGGGACGATGTGAAGTTCGGCCAAATGCTGATAAGAAAAATCCCGCGCCGTTGCGCGGGATATCGTTTACTTGTCCAGTGCCGAAGCAGACAATGAAGCCATCCCGCGCGGGCGGGACAGCTTCGCGGTCGTTACTTTTCGGGATGGCCTGTACCGGGCTTGGTCGTCTTCGGCGCCTTGCCGTCTTCGACCCGGCCTTCGTTGCGCAGATCGCGGCCTTCCTGGGCCTTCTGTTGGCTCTCGGCGGATTTGCCGTGCTCGTTCATCTCCTCTTTGATGTAGCCGGCACCTTCCTTGACTTTGCCTTTGACGCTCATTGTTCAATCCCTCTTGTTTGTCCTGGAAATCTTGTACGAGACCAATGCGGCAGCCGCGACTTTGCTCCCGCTCGGGAGAAGAATTGGGGATTCAAAATGGCGTTGGCGCTCCGTCAAATGCGGAACCTCAAGCGAGAATGTCACCTCCCACACATGGCGCAGCGCTGTCTAAACCATCGACTTGAGCTTCTTCGCATCCGCCGGTGCCGCGCTCTTCTGGTCGTTGTCAAAGTAGACGTAAACGTCACATCCTTGCCGCTTCCAGGATTCTATCCGCTTTGCCCATTGCGAGAGTGCCGCCTGGCGGTAGTGACCGTGATAGCGGCCACTTGGCCCATGACCTCGCACATAAACGAAATCCGCCGTCCGCGTCCAGGGTGAGGGCGCATCATGATGGTCGGAAAGACAGAGCGCGATATTCT
Organism: Bradyrhizobium sp. UFLA05-89; assembly: GCF_059803475.1. Lineage (NCBI taxonomy): Bacteria > Pseudomonadati > Pseudomonadota > Alphaproteobacteria > Hyphomicrobiales > Nitrobacteraceae > Bradyrhizobium > Bradyrhizobium sp. UFLA05-89. The sequence continues at coordinate 2,493 of NZ_JBANBA010000209.1, forward strand.
CGTCCCGCAGCATCCGAAGTATCCGCGGTACGTACCAGCTCGGATGACGAAACTCGAAACTGTAGTGGCGCTTCCTCGATAAAAGCTTGAAGAAGGAAGCGAGACGATCGGCGTTGGCCTCAAATTGCGGGGGAAGCTGAAACAGGATCGGTCCGGCCTTGCCGCCGAGCCGTGAAAGGCGATCTTCCAAAAGTGCGAGGCTATTTACGGATCGATCGGAGAGACGCTTCCAGTGTGTGATAAACTTCGATGCTTTCCACGCGAATACGAAATCCCGACCGGTTTGCTCTCGCCAAGCCTCAACGGCGGCATGAGTAGGCGTTCGATAGAAGACACCGTTAAGCTCAGTTGTCTCGAATTGATCGGAATAATAGCGAAGCTGGTCTTTGACCGGCAAACCATCAGGGAAGAACGGCCCGCGCCAGGACTGATAGTGCCAGCCGGATGTGCCGATGAGAACGCGGGCCATATCGGAAGATGATCGCTTCTATGAAGCTCACGATCTGCGTCGCTTGGCCGCCTTGCGCCGATTGTACGGAGACCGGTTCACCGGCTTCAGCGAAATCCCCTCGCGCTGTGCCTTACTGCGAATGGCCGCAACCGGTCGCTGAAGCTTGATACTCATCACCCCGGTCGGGGTGTTACCGCTGGCAAGCTGCTTCAACTTGCGCAGATCGGCGCTCGACCATGGCTGACGCGAACGACGCTTGTAAGCGGGATTGGCTTTGCGCGGTCTTTTCTTTCCGATCGGCGAGTTGGGTTGCTTCCATGCTGCACGTGCCATAACGATCCTCCGTTAAGTCTTTAAAGAACGGACAAATCAGTATGATTGTTCCGAGGTAGGGTATCAGCTTTCCAAGCTGCGGGCGCGGCCGCTGCCGCGGCCTGGAACGCTCTGCGCGGACGGAGCGTTTATTTCTCCAGGAGGGCAAGCCCTTAAAGGAGCCGCTCACGTGATCAGTCTGGCAAAATGGTACGATCCGATCTCGCAACGCTGGATCGAGTCGCGTGAGACGACTCGTATTGCATCAGAAGTGCGAGAACCTGCAAACGCGATTTTGAAGCAGCACGAAGATGTAGACGCTCAGCGTATCTGGCAGGCAGTGATCGACTCCGCGCGTCTTTGAAAGTTTTTTGGGAACGAGCAACTCGAAAGTCGGTTAATCGCTCGGTTCTCGCTTTATGATCCCGGCGAGACTTCTCTGCGTAGGCCCCAGCTTCCCCCGGCTGGGGCTTTTTTTATGCTGGTGCGATGCATCCGATGACTGTCGGCGCCGCGAGGAACTTTGCCGTCCGCTCGGCCTGATCGAACTAGGCCGAAAGTCTGATGACGTCAGGTCCGGAAGCTGTATTGGCTCACATAGGAGTAGCTCCCAAAAAAGACGGATGGCAGAATCCGAGAAAGATGTTTTTGAGAAGCCGATCCGCCGTATTCGAGATACTTGCGAGATGATGGGCCTACCCGCCAAAGTTCGAACGAAAGCTGCCCGCGCTTGAGACAGATCTGGAAGAACTCGTTGCCCAAGGGGAGACCAGTGAAGAACGGCTCTCCGTTAGCGGCCTGGCATTCATCAAGCAGATTCCATGAACTCTCCGCCGATCGCCCGTTCGTCCGAAGGCGCCGCAATGCTCAACTGATTCGTCTCGCAGGCAGGTCACCATCGGATTCTGAGCGTCCGGCCGGCGGACGAGGCTTGCCCTAATGCAGTGAGCACTCCGGACAGGTATCGCCGATCGAGGTGAGTAGCATGTCGTCTATTGCCAAGGCCGCCCGTTCGGGTGAAAGGCGGACGGCCGGCTCCTCGCGTGCCAGGCGGCGCGCCCTTTTATGCGCATGCGGGTCGGTGCATCTTTCATCCAGCCATGCTCTTTGCATTCCTGAAAGCAGCACGCTTCGCGCCCACCAGTTGAAGAAACTTCAGCATGGCACCGTGAAGTGCGGCGGCTCGCGCAGGCAGATACGCACATTGCCAACGCTGAGCGAGCCATCACGGATCAGATGATCGAGCTCGATAAACTGCGGCGAGACGGCCACGACACCCAACTTGCGGAGCGGACGCTCAAGTCCTTCGAAGACAGCCTGCAGACCCTTCGGGACCATCGCGAGCTGATCGTGAAGATGATTGACCAGATCGATAGAGGCCTCGCGTAGGAGGTGCGGAGCTGGTGAGGATTTTCTGGCCCGTCTCGATCGCGCGGCGAGCAGCAACAGCAGAAGGAGCACCTGCACCCCATTCGGTCCACCGGCGAGTGGGACGACCCGGATATGTCGATCCTGGACAACCGCCGGGGCGAACTGCCGGATCTGCCGATCGATGCATTTCCGCAAAGTGTGCACCGCTGGATGCTGGACGCGGCGAACGGTGCAGGCGTGACCGTTGGACACATCGTGTTGCCGCTAATCGGCATCGCCTCGGGTCTGATTGGCGTCGCACGCCGGGTGCAGGCCACCCGCGCGTGGCAGCAGCCGATGACGTGCTGGACCTGCCTCGTCGGCGTGTCGGGGTCGGGCAAGACGCCCTCGCTCGATGTCGTCAAGCGGGCGCTCTTGGTGGTGGAGCGCGGGCGGCAAGAAGAGAACAATACGCGCCAGCTGGCGCACGAAACCCGCGCGGAGCGTGCCAAGGCGGCGCTTAAGAAATGGAAGGAGGAGGTTGCCGACGCCGTCGATGCCGGTCAGCCGCCGGTCAAGCCCGCTGAGGCGCAGGAGGTGCGCCCGTTCGTCGTTCCGCGCCTCTACGTCTCCGACTGCACGATCGAGAGGTTGGCGCCGCTGCTTGAGGCGCGACCGCGCGGTGTGACCCATGTGGCCGACGAGCTGGCTCGGCTGTTTATGAACCTGGAGCGCTACAGCGGCGGTTCGGATCGCGCGTTCTGGCTTGAGGCATGGGATGGCAACAGCTTCATCGTCGAACGCCTTGGTCGCCCGCCGGTGATGTTGCGTCACCTTCTCATCGGCGTCGTGGGTGGTTTTCAGCCGGATTTGCTTGCGCGAAGTTTGCTGGTGATTCCGACGGCATCTACAGCCGCTTCCTGTATGCGTGGCCACGCGAAGCGCCATTCCGCGAACCGATCGACGATGCCGACGAGGTAGATCCCGAGATCATCAATGCGGGACGCAGCGGTGGCTTGGCGAACTGGCGCTTGCGCTCAGGCAGGAGACGTATCGACCGGACCCTATCAGAAGAGTGTACACAACCGGTTGGCGAGCCTTCAGGCCGGCGATGAGGAAGCATTCGCACCGCGCAGCGTGCCATTAACGTCGGATGCTAGACATGAATTCGCGCAGTTTGCGCAATTCGCGCATAAGGAAAGGCAATTACTCGAAGGACGCGACCGCGAATACTGGTGCAAGTGAACGGCACATGTGTTGCGCCTGTCTGGCACGCTGTGCTTCCTCGAATGGGCATGGAGCGGCGGTGCCGAGCCACAGGCGATCGACGCGCGTCACGTAACGAGCGCAGTGCAGCTATGGAAGGGTTTCCTGTAGCCGCACGGGCGGGCCGCGCTGCGCCTTGTGGGGCGCCGCGTCGCCGCCGTCGGCTCCAGCCGGCCCCCTCGCTGCTCCACCCACCGCCGCAGCACGGAATCG